>QCUM01000011.1 GCA_003210735.1 Synechococcus sp. AG-679-D13 | reverse complement strand
CCGGTGGTTCAGTGAAATGCATCCCCGTTCCCGGCGGTAATGACGCCCTGTCCAACGTGCGGATCAAGCCCGGCGGCGACGTGTTCAGCGAAGCCCAGAAAGCCGGAGCTGGCGGACTGGCATTTATTCGAGTGCGCGATGGCGGCGAGATCGACACGATCGGTGCGATCAAGGACAACCTCAGCGACGAGCAGAAACAGGAGCTGCTGAGCCGCACCGGCGCAGAGCCGGGCACCCTGCTGCTGTTCGGCGCCGGCGACACGGCCACGGTGAACAAGGCCCTCGACCGTGTCCGCCAGTACCTGGCCAAGGAGCTGGGCATGGTCAAGCCCGACCGCGACAACAACCAGTGGAATTTCCTCTGGGTGGTGGACTTCCCGATGTTCGAGTTCAACAGCGACGAGAACCGCTATGAGGCGCTGCATCACCCCTTCTGCGCACCCAACGCCGAAGATCTCGGCAGCGATGCCTCCCAATGGGCTGACACCCTCCCTGGCGCTCGGGCCCAGGCCTACGACCTCGTGCTGAACGGCCTGGAACTCGGTGGCGGCTCACTGCGCATCCACGACTCGGCCCTGCAGCGCCAGGTGTTGCAGACCGTTGGCCTGCCCCTGGAGGAAGCGCAGGAACAATTTGGTTTCCTGATGGATGCCCTCGATGTGGGCGCACCGCCCCATGGAGGCCTGGCCTTCGGTGTCGACCGGATGGTGATGCTGCTGGCCGGCGAGGAATCCATCCGCGACACGATCGCCTTCCCCAAAACCCAGCAGGCCCGTTGTTTGATGACCAGTGCACCCGGTGCGGTTGCCGACAAACAGCTGGAGGAGCTGCATGTGGCCAGCACCTGGGTGGAACCCAGCGAAGACGAGAACTGAAGGCACGCGGAAGGGTTGCTCAGATCCCGAAGGGATTCAGGGCTTTTTGAGCACCAAGACCGCAAGAGATGAACCCTGAAGAGGTACATCTCCCCCTTGAAGTCTTTGCCCCGTCAACCACGACGGACCGGGGAAACCCGCGATCGCCGCAGCGGCACCACGGATCTGCTGCGGCTGTATCTGCAGGACATCGGGCGGGTGGATCTGCTGACCAACGAGGAGGAGGTGACCCTCGCCCGGCTGGTGCAGCGCCGCGAAGCCCTATTGCAACAGCAGCGACAGCTGGCCGACAGCGATGTCGCCATTGGAGAACTGCACAAACTGGAGAAACTGCAGCGCCAGGAAGCCAACCGCCACAGCCACTGGCCGACCAAACAGGAGTGGGCTCGCGCAGCGGGGCTGACTCTGCAGGATCTGCAGCAGCGGATCGAGGCCGGATACCAGGCCTGGGGAGTCCAGGCCGGCCTTGAGTCCAAGGAGCTGAAACTGGCATTGCGCCAAGGGCGTCGCGCCAAGGACCACATGATCCAGGCCAATCTTCGGCTGGTGGTCGCGGTGGCCAAGAAGTATCAGCAGCGGGGCATGGAGCTGTTGGATCTGGTGCAAGAGGGCACCCTCGGCCTGGAGCGTGCTGTGGAGAAATTCGATCCAACCCGCGGTTTCCGCTTCAGCACCTACGCCTACTGGTGGATCCGGCAGGGCATGACCCGAGCGATCGCCACCCAGAGCCGCACGATCCGGCTGCCGGTGCATGTCACTGAAAAACTCAACCGGATCAAACGGGTCCAGCAGGAGATCGCCAGCAATGAGGGCCGCATCGCCTCCATCGCCGATCTCTCACGGGAGCTGGGCATCAGCGAAGACACGGTGCGCCAGACCCTGGCCCGCGTTCCCCGCTCCGTATCGCTGGACACCCGTGTCGGGCGAGACCAGGACACCCAGCTCGGGGATCTGATCGAAGACGGCCATGCAACGCCGGAACAGACCCTGACCCACCACGAACTCCACAACGATCTGGAGCATCTGCTGGACGAGCTGACGGGCCGAGAAGCCGCCGTACTACGGCGTCGTTTCGGCCTCGAGGACGACACCCCCCAGACCCTGGCCCAGATCGGCGAGGAGCTGAAACTCTCCAGAGAACGGGTACGCCAGATCGAAACCCGGGCCCTGTTGAAGCTGCGCCAGCCCCAGCGACGCAGCAAGGTACGGGATTACATCCAGGAACTCGATTCCTGATTCAAATTCATCTGTCTAAAGACTGAGCAGAACATGAACAAACCCATTGATATCGGCATCTCCACAGAACAGCGTCAGCAGATTGCTGACGGACTGGGCCGTCTTCTGGCAGACACTTGGGTTCTTTACGGCAAAACCCATGGATTCCACTGGAATGTGACGGGGCCAATGTTTAATTCCCTTCACGGGATGTTTGACACCCAATACAACGAGCTGTGGGACTCCCTCGATGAGATTGCCGAGCGGATTCGTGCCCTGGGGATGGCCGCACCCTTCGGCGACAGCACATTGACCAAGCTCGCCTCCATCCAGGAAGCAGATTCAGTTCCTGCTGCGATGGACATGGTTCAGCAACTCGTGGCGGACCATGAGGCTGTTGCTCGCACAGCGCGCAGCGTTTTCGAAATTGCTGATGCCGCCAACGACCAGCCCAGCGCAGACCTGTTGACCCAACGCCTGCAGGTGCATGAAAAAACGGCCTGGATGCTGCGTAGCCTTCTGGAGAATTAAAGGTTCAAACCATTCAGCAGCACTGATCAGTCTGCTGAATGGCAGGTAGCTTGAACAAACGCTCGGCAGGTCATGGCCAAGTTCGTCTTCATCACCGGTGGTGTCGTCTCAAGCATCGGCAAAGGCATCGTGGCCGCCAGCCTGGGGCGGCTGCTCAAATCCCGTGGCTACAACGTTTCGATCCTCAAGCTGGATCCTTATCTGAATGTGGATCCGGGCACGATGAGCCCGATCCAACACGGTGAGGTGTTTGTCACCGAGGACGGGGCGGAGACCGACCTTGATCTCGGCCACTACGAGCGGTTCACCGACACGGCAATGTCACGCCTGAACAGCGTGACCACTGGCTCGATTTACCAGTCGGTGATCAATAAAGAACGCCGCGGGGACTACAACGGCGGCACCGTGCAGGTGATACCGCACATCACCGGCGAAATACGAGAACGCATCAAGCGAGTGGCTTCCAACAGCAACGCTGATGTTGTGATCACCGAAATCGGCGGCACCGTCGGAGATATCGAGTCATTGCCGTTCCTGGAGGCCATCCGCGAATTCCGGGGTGATGTCGGCCGGCGCGACATCGCCTACATCCACGTCACCTTGCTGCCCTTCATCGGCACCTCCGGTGAGCTGAAAACCAAACCCACCCAGCACTCCGTCAAGGAGCTGCGCTCAATCGGAATCCAACCCGATGTGCTGGTGTGCCGTAGTGACCGCACGATCAGCGATGAGATGAAGCGCAAAATCGGTGGATTCTGCGGTGTGCAGGAGCGGGCTGTGATCCCTTCGCTCGACGCCGACAGCATTTATGCCGTGCCGCTGACGCTCGAGAAGGAGGGGCTCTGCCGCGAAGTGCTGGACGTGCTTGATCTCACAGACCACGACAGCGACATGGAGGCCTGGCAACAGCTGGTGCACAACCTGCGAAACCCAGGACCGTCAGTGAAGATTGCGTTGGTGGGCAAATACATCCAGCTGAATGATGCCTACCTCTCCGTTGTCGAAGCGCTGCAACACGCCTGTATCGCCCAAGACGCCTCCCTGGATTTGCACTGGGTGTGCTCGGAACAGATCGAAACCGAGGGTGCCGATCCCTTGCTGAAAGGCATGGATGCCGTTGTTGTTCCAGGCGGTTTCGGAAACCGCGGTGTAGAGGGCAAGATCGCGGCAATTCGCTGGGCACGGGAACAGCGCGTTCCCTTCCTTGGACTCTGTCTGGGCATGCAGACTGCGGTGATCGAATGGGCGCAGAACCAAGCGGGCCTGCCGGACGCCTCCAGCGCTGAACTGGATCCAACGACCCCGCATCCTGTGATCCACCTGCTACCCGAACAGCAGGACGTCGTGGATCTCGGGGGCACCATGCGTCTCGGGGTCTATCCCTGCCGGATCACACCAGGCACCCTGGCGGAGAAGCTGTACGGAGATGCGGTGGTCTACGAACGGCACCGTCACCGCTACGAGTTCAACAACGCCTATCGCAACCTGTTCCTGGAGTCGGGATATGTGGTGAGCGGCACGTCACCAGATGGCCGCCTGGTGGAACTGATTGAACTCAAAGGGCATCCTTTCTTCACCGCCTGCCAGTACCACCCGGAGTTCCTCTCGCGACCGGGCAAACCCCATCCGCTGTTCCGCGGGTTAATCGAGGCAGCCCAGGAACGCCTGCCCTCCTCACCCGTCGAAGCTATTCAAACCCAGCGATGACGAAAACAGCCACCCTTCCGGTGGTGGAAACCTTTCATTCCCTGCAAGGGGAAGGCCATCACAGCGGCCGAAGCGCATTTTTCATCCGTCTGGCTGGCTGCACGGTCGGCTGCCCATGGTGCGACACAAAACATTCCTGGCCACCGGACCATCACCCGCAGATGCAGTTAGCGACCTTGGCGGAGGAGGCTTCAAAGGCCTACCGCAACGGAGCCGCGTTCACCGTGGTCACCGGCGGGGAGCCACTCCATCACACTTTGGAACCCCTCACCCAGGCCCTGTCGGTGAGCGGCAGGCCCTTGCATCTGGAAACCAGCGGCGTGGACCCCCTCAGCGGCCAGTTCGACTGGATCACTCTGTCTCCAAAACGGCACCGGCCACCTCGAGAGGATCTGCTGCGTCAGTGCCATGAGCTCAAGGTGGTGATCCACAACACCGAAGATCTGACCTTTGCAGAATCGATGGCTACGGCGACCGCTGATACGACGCTTCTGCTGCTTCAACCGGGATGGGACAGTCCCAACGGGCAGCAGCTGGCTGTGAATCATGCTCGCAGCAACCCGCGCTGGCGTCTCAGCCTGCAAACCCACAAGTGGTTGGGTGTGCGCTGACCGTAGCTGAATCTCGAAAAACCCTACAAATGACTGATGCGTGAACCAGTAAAAATTGAGACCGTATAAAGGAATAAAACGCAGGAATCTCTCAAAAGTTGATGGAAAGACTCAACGACAATTGTCTAGAAAACAGCTCAAAGATGAGCGTAGATAGGCACTTCAACGAAGACGACCCATTCACCTCACGTCAGAACTCAACGAATATCAAACGATATAAACGTAAGGTTAAGTTTTTCGCGCAAAATCGAAAGTGATTAAAAAAAATCACTATGATTAAATCATTTACGTAAAAGCTATGTCCACGCAACAAGAATTAAGTTCTAGCAACAGCATCAGCCCAGTCAAAGAAGAAGGAAATGGAATGGAAATTAATAATATTATTGATACTAACAACGACGGGCTTGTTGACGGTTCGAATTTAACTGAATATCAATTATATTCTGAATTAACATCTGTAACACTTCAATCAATTTCAGGTCAAACTTTTAATGATTCAAGTTCGTTAACATGGAACGTAATACAAGCCGTACGAAATGAAACTTCCAACTGGCTTGTGTTACTTGAAGGGGCCGCGATTAGAGCAGGGCAATGGTATGTATGGACAGCAGATGAAATAGGTCGAATAAGATCAGGCAGCGGGTGGAAGACGAGCAGTCAAATGAAGTCAGAAGGCTACGAGGATATTTTTAATAGGGATTTTGATAATGATGGAAATATTGGAACTCCCATCATTGATGACAACAATGATGGCATTGTTGATGGCACCAATACTCATGGCTATCAACTCTACTATCAAGGCGAAGCATTTACACTACGCAATAGCTCAGGGCGAACATACAGCGACAGCTCTTCTTCAGGGTGGGATGTAATTCAAGCTGTCAGACTTGAATCATTAAACTGGAACGTACTTCTCGAAGGTGCAGCTACAAGATCAGGCCAATGGTATGTATTCACAACTAATCAAACTGGAGTCATAACCGCTGGAAGTGGATGGAAAACTGGCAGCGAGATGCTTCAACTTGGCTACGAAGAATTGTACAGCAGAGATTTTAATGGTGATGGGATGATTGGCCTGAATGGCGACACTGATGGAGATGGAATTGTCGATGGTTCGAATGAGACAGCATATGCACTGTATGACACTGACACTGAAACTTCCATTACCCTCAGAAATAGATTTGGAACAACTTATAATGACTCAAGTTCTTCGTCATGGGATGTAGTCCAAGCTATATTGCATGAAAGCTCCTGGGAAATTTTACTTGAAGGAGAAGGAACTCAAGACGGCAAATGGTATGTATGGACTGGCAACAGTTCAGGCGTAATCACTGCCGGGTCAGGCTGGAAAACTCCGGTTGAAATGCTTCAGGATGGATATGAGCAAGTATTCAGTAGAGATTTTAACGGAGACGGTTTCATAGGAATTCCGATCATAGATACGGATAATGATGGTATTGTTGATGGCTCACAAGACACTGAATATCAATTCTATGCAGGGGAAGGCGAGGCGATTACGATAAGAACTGAAGCAGGTCAAACGTACAACAATTTAACTTCACCCGAATGGAATATCGAACAAGGCGTAAGAGTTGATTCAGACTGGAAGGCACTATTGGTTGGAGCAGGTTCATATGCGGGTTATTATCAAGTCTGGACAACAAATTCCGCTGGTGTAATTACAAACAACTCGGGCTGGAAGAATGGCGAAGAAATGCAGAGAAGTGGTTATGAAACCTTGTTTTCTAGAGATTTCAATACGGACGGAACTATCGGAGATGTCATTGCAGATGAGAATAATGATGGGCTTGTTGACGGCTCTAATGAGATTGCTTATCAATTATATAACGATGGAGATGTTATCAGCCTATATGACGACAAAGGCGAAACCTTTAGTGACTCAACATCTTCTGAATGGGATCTTGTCCAAGCAGTAAGAACAAGTGAAAGCGCCCCTTGGAAAACTCTTGTAGAGGGTGACTTATCACGAGATTCCACATATCAAGTTTGGAGCTTCACTGACGAAGGAATTTTCAGTGGTGGCTCGGGTTGGATGGATGGAGTGTTAATGCAACGCAGGGGCCATGAAATTACATTTAATAGAGATTTTAATGGTGATGGGAGAATAGGCTCAATTCTAACTGATGACAATGCGGATGGATTAGTTGATGGATCTAACTTAAGTCAGTACCAGCTATATAACAATGGAAGTGGTGTTACTATAACAAATTCTGAAGGCTCAACATACAACGACGATAGTGCTCCAGGTTGGGATGTTGTGCAAGGTACTTCAATTGATGGTGGCTGGCAGATTCTACTGCAGGGAGCTCAAACTAATGCAGGCAATTATTATGTTTGGACTGCAAATTCTGAAGGAGTAATCCAGACGGGTAGTGGATGGAAAAGTCCACAAGAAATGCAAACATTAGGCTTTGAGACGATATTTAATAGAGATTTTAATATTGATGGATTCATTGGTGATCCTCCAACAGTCGATGATGATAGCAACGGTATTGTCGACCGGTCGAATACCACTTCATATTTGCTATTTGACAATGGAACTTCGATAAGACTCCAGAATGCAAATGGGGCAGATTTTAATGACGATTACTCTCCTGGATGGGATGTAATCAAAGCAGTCAAAAATCTTAATAGCAATAATTGGGATATACTTCTGGAAGGAGAAGGTATTAATGCAGACAATTACTATATCTGGAAGACCAATTCTTCCGGGATAATCGAATCAGGTAGTGGATGGAAAACAGGACTAGAAATGCTTGCAGAAGGCTATGAAACACTATTTGATATGGATTTTAATCTGGATGGAAATGTAGGAATTCCACTAGTTGACGAAAATAGTGATGGAATTGTTGACAACTCTGGGCTTGTATCATATCAAATCTACCAATCTGAGGATGGCAACATTTCAGCTTTAACTATTCGAGGAAATAACGACAAAACCTACAATGATTATTCATCAACAAATTGGAATGTTACACAAGCTTCGGGAAGTATTGCAGGATATGAAGTTCTTATTGAGGGCTCCAACCTCCTTTCGGGAAATTATTACGTTTGGACAACTGATTCATCAGGCTTAATTGAAACTGGGAGCGGCTGGAAAACAGGGCAAAATATGTACTCAGAAGGTTACGAAATTACCTTTAACAGAGATTTTAATGACGACGGAAGAATTGGTGATTTAATACGAGACGAAAATCTTGATGGAATTGTTGACGGATCTTGGATTAGTGGATATCAACTTTACGACAATGGTATTGCCATTGATTTATTAACCGAGACAGGAGATCCTATTAATGAGTTTACGAGTGAGTTTTGGAATGTAACCCAAGCTGTCAAACTTGGCAACGAATGGAACGTATTACTATCTGGAAATTTCAATGATGTTGAAAATAGAGAAGGTCAATTTATCGTTTGGACAACTGACGATAGCGGATTGAAAACTTATGGAACTGGATGGTTGACATCTACTCAAATGCAAACCGCTGGATATGAAACCACATTTAATATTGATTTTAACGAAGACGGATTCATTGATAATACCACTAGAGATGACAACGGCGATGGCATTGTTGATGGATCAAATCTAAGCGCTTACAGACTTTATGATGACGGTAACGGAATAACTCTACGAAATGAATATGGTGGTACATATAGTGATTCCACAGCAAATAATTGGAATGCTGTTCAGGCAGTAAAGAATAGCAACGACAATAGCTGGAATGTTTTACTTGAAGGATTAAATGATGGTTTGCAGGACAAGTTCTATATTTGGTCAGTCAACACTGAAGGTGTAATTACTAGAGGGAGCGAGTGGAAAACAGCTGAAGCCATGTCGACTGAAGGTTTCGAAACAATATTCGATCGAGATTTCAATAATGACGGTGTGATTGGAAATAACACGGGCCAAGCATCTTTTACCATTACTGGCAATCCAGTCGTAGGACAAACATTAAGTGTTGAAACTACATCGGAAGATCCTGATGGAGGAGGTGAGCCCAACTATTCTTGGGCTTCCTCCAATGATGGAGAAACTTGGACTGAAATTAGTTCAAACCCAGTATTAACACTTATTCCTATCTACTTAAATCAACAAATCAGAGTCACTGTTTCATACATCGATGGTATTGGTTTTGAAGAATCTGTGGTAACAACCGCAGTTTCCATTACAGAACCTGTCATTGATGATGGACAAGCACAATTTGAGATTACCGGAGTTCCAAGACCTGACAATGATTCTGACACTGAAGAACTTTCGGTTATAAGATCAATCGACGATCCTGACGGCAATGGTGATTTACAATATGACTATAGTTGGCAATTAAGTGAAAATAATCAAGACGGTTGGGAAGAAATCGGTTCAAATCCTGGGCTAAATCTTGACCCAGAACTTCATCCAGGAAAATATGTGAGAATGGCTCTCACATATACAGATGACGAAGGTTTTACAGAAACTGTCACAACAGCTTCCGTACTAATTGAGTCAGCTTCAAATGATGATTATTCAGCAGATCTTAGTACAAGTGGTCGACTAGCAGTGGATGGCTCAACGCACGGAAACCTCGAAGAAGCTGGCGACCACGACTGGTTCAGGATTGAATTCACACAAGGTGAAATTTACACTATAGATCATGTCGGCACTTCATTACGTGATCCATATCTGTTTCTGAGAGACTCCATGGGAAATTTGGTTGCATCTAATGATGATGGAGGGAGCGGATTAAATTCACGAATCATATACAGAGCTGACAGCTCAGGCTTCTATTTTGTAGATGCTGGTTCTTACGCAAACTCAGGTACAGGCCTCTATACCGTTACAGCAACCTTTGACGAAGGCAATGACGCAGATGATTATTCTGCCGACACGAGTACAACCGGAAGGCTAGCCACAGATGGATCGACAACAGGGAATTTTGAAGTTCGAGGTGATCATGACTGGTTCCGCATAGAAGTAACTAGTGACACAAATTATCAGTTTAACCAGATTGGCAATTCACTCCAAGACCCATATCTGCGCCTAAGAAACGCCGATGGAGATGTTATCGCTTACAACGATGATGGAGGAAGTGGACTTAATTCTCGCATTCAATGGACGGCTGATTACAGCGGTTATGCATATATCGATGCAGGATCATATGCTGATGGTGGTACGGGTACATACAGTGTAACTTCGTCTACTGGAGGAGACGGATCGCCATCACCAAGCCCTTCTCCATCACCAAGCCCTTCTCCATCACCAAGCCCTTCTCCATCACCAAGTCCTTCTCCTTCTCCCAGCGACGATTACTCCAATGACGCCGACACAACTGGTGTTATTTCTGTCGAAAATGACGCGACCGGAACTCTTGAGCGAGCTGGAGATCGTGACTGGTTCGCAATTGAATTGATAGAGGGGGAGCGTTACCAATTCAACGTTAATGGCAACTCGCTCAGAGATACGTATATGCGTCTTTATGGATCTGATTCAAACCTAATAACCCAGGATGATGATGGTGGCCAAGGTTTATTTTCACAGATCACATTCCAAGTACCAGAAGGGCAAAGCGGTACGTATTACATCAGCGCGGGTTCCTATGGAGACCGTGGAACAGGTACTTACACTGTTTCAGCATCCACTGTGGAGCCACCACCACCGGGATTCAGCTACGAAAACGGTTACGGCGCCGTAGACACACGACGTGCTTTTGAAAATCTGCTCGGAATTGATATACCTGATGCAGATTTACTAGGAGGAAATCTCTGGGGACTTGATAACGTCAATGCACCGGAAATCTGGGCTGGCGTAGAAGGCGCAGATGGCTTCGAAGGTGTTACCGGCGAGGGTGTTGTGGTAGCTGTGGTTGACACCGGTGTTGATCTGGACCACCCAGAATTCGCTGGTCGACTGGTTAACGAAGGTCGTGACTTCAGTAGCGACAATGGACCTAACGCCGATGACGGTCACAACCATGGCACTCACTGTGCCGGAACAATCCTCGCCGCAGCCGATGGCGTGGGAATTACAGGTGTGGCCTACGACGCTCAATTACTGCCTGTGAAGGTACTCAGCTCGAGTGGTTCGGGTTCAACATCCGGCGTAATCAATGGCATCAACTGGGCAGCAGAACAAGGTGCTCATGTGATCAGCCTTTCGCTTGGTGGTGGCGGATTCAGCCAAGCGATGGCTGATGCCGTCTCCAGCGCAGCTGCTCAAGGCACGGTGGTTGTCATGGCCGCAGGAAACAGCGCAGGCCCATCCCCCATCGAACCTGCAGCCAGAGCTGTGAACCACGGTCTTGCCATTGGAGCAGACGATCAAAGTTTCGTCATGGCCGGTTTCTCGGAGCACGCCGGTACAGCGGTGAACAGCGATGGTCGCAACATCGACTTCATCACAGCACCAGGAGTCGATGTTTATTCCTCCGTGATTGATGGTTACGACACTTACAGCGGAACCTCCATGGCAACGCCGCATGTTTCAGGTGTGGCCGCTCTGCTGAAAAGCCATGATCCAAACCTGACGGCAGCTCAGATTGAAAATCTGCTCGTCAATACCGCAAGCAACTGGCCGGAGGGTCAAGACGGAAATACCGATGGCACTGCTCCTCCAAACCCACCTCAGGAGAGTGGTGCTTCTCGAAACGCACGAGGAAACAACACAGACTCAATCACCGGCTACGACTACGACGCTTTGATCAGTAAGAAAAAACTTGAATCCAACGAATTCTCCGCCAATGATCTCCAATCCGGCATTATCGTTAGCCTTAATGGAAACAGACAAATACGAAATTCTACCCTGGATGGTCGTCAAAGCGATAATCGCTCTCAAACACTTGAGATCGCAGAATTCATTGAGTCCTTCGAGCCATTGCCTGGAACAAACAAGCAATATGGACTCCTCGAACTAGGAGATCACAGCAGACGAGATCTGAAATCGGCATTGTCTAACTTGCTCGATAGTGGGCAGGTAGAATATTTAGAATTGGAACAAACTTGGACGGTCGGATAAAAGAGGAGAAAGCGACTGAAATACGCAATAGCCCCAACTCATTGGGGCTTTTTTATTAGCCCCAATCACCTGTATGCCACACGTCGCATTACTCGGAACCGGTCGCCTCGGCGAAGCCATTGGCCAGCGGTTACTTCAGCAGGGCGTCACATTGCATGTATGGAATCGCAGTACAAGCAGAAGCAGATCGCTCATCAATAACGGAGCTATCTTGAGTAAAGATCTTTGCAATCTTCCCATAAATTGCCGGGAGATCATTACTGTGCTTCGAGATGGCTCAGTGACCAAAAATGTAATCGAACAGCTGGGGCCACTCAACAACCGCTGTTTAATTCCCATGGGCACTATTGGGATTCAGGAGTGCAAAAAGCTCGCATCCCATATTGAAGGCAAGGGCGGGCGCATCCTTGAAGCCCCGGTTTTGGGCAGCAGGCCTCAAGCACTCAGCGGCACCCTACTGGTGATGGCCGGCGGCGAGCCGGAGCTGTTCGAGCAACAACGACCGTTGTTGAACCTGTTGGCCGAAGACCCTCTGCTGGTGGGCCCCATTGGCAGCGGTGCCGCCACAAAACTGGCCCTCAACCAACTGATCGCCAGCCTCACCCATGCCTTTTCTTTGTCCCTGCGGCTGGTTCAGCAAGCCGAGGTCCCTGTGGAAACGTTCATGTCGATCCTGCGCAGCTCTGCCCTCTACGCACCGACGTTCGACAAAAAGCTGCAGCGGATGCTGGATGGCCATTACGCAGATCCCAACTTCAGCACCGCTCTGCTCCGCAAGGATATGCGCTTGTTTCTGGAGGAGGCCACTGCCGCCGGCCTGCAATCCAAAGGTCTCCATGGCCTCGATTCACTGCTCCAGGAGGCGAAGGGGGGTGACCTCGACGACCTCGACTACTGCGCTATGCACGAACTCACCCAACCAAAGGCATGAGCGTGGGTCTTGAATGACCCTATGGCTCAACGCACCGTGATCGCCCTGCTCTCCGGCGGATTGGATTCCGCCACAGCAGCCGCATTGGCGATTGAGGACGGTGACCGGGTGATCGGCCTGTCCTTCGACTACGGCCAGCGCCATCAAAGAGAACTGGAGGCAGCCGCCGCGGTGGCGGATCACCTCGGGTTGGCGGAACACCACTGCATCCGCGTGAACCTGGCCGCCTGGGGCGGGTCTGCCCTCACCGACGCGACGATTGACGTCCCCACCGATGGCATTCAGGAGGGGGTGATCCCACCCACTTACGTGCCCGGTCGCAACACGGTGTTCATCGCCATCGGCCTGAGCCTGGCGGAAGCCCGCCAGGCACAACGGCTGGTGCTGGGGGTCAATGCCGTGGATTACTCCGGCTATCCGGACTGCCGACCGGACTATCTAGAGGCGTTTCAGACCCTGGCGAATCTGGCCAGCAAGGCCGGCCGCGAAAATCAAGGGATACAGCTCTGGGCTCCGTTGGTGGCCTGGAGCAAAACCAGGATCGTGGAGGAGGCCCTACGACTGAACGTGCCGATCAAGACCACCTGGAGCTGCTACAGCGGGGGTGAGTCCCCCTGCGGCGTTTGCGATAGCTGCCGGATTCGCGATGCAGCGCTGCGGGAGGCAGGTCGACCTGATCTGTGCAGCAGCAGATGACGGAACCCCTGAGGCGACAACTGACCTGGCGGAATCCAGAGGCGGTGGCCCGTCAGCTGGCTGCGTTGCACGGCGACACGGGACTGATCTGGCTTGATGGGGACGGCAGTGACCTGGGCCGCTGGGTCACTCTGGCGGCAGCACCTCAGACCACCGCGATCTGCCGTGGACGACCCGGCGAAGCCGGTGCCGACAATCCCTTCACAGCCCTGCGGAACCTCGGGCCAGGCCATTGGACGGGCTGGCTGAGCTATGAAGCCGCCGCTTGGTGTGAGTCAGGGAACCCCTGGGCAGCCGATGCGATGGCCAGCCTTTGGATCGCCCGGCATGACCCGCTGCTGCGCTTCGACCTGCAACGGCGAGAGCTCTGGGCCGAAGCCAGCGAAAGCACCAGAATCGATCTACTGGAAGAACAGCTGGAGAAACCCCAAGCTGCGCCAGCACCGTCGCCATCCGTGGACCTGGCTGACTGGACACTGCACACCGACCGCGAGGACTTCGCCGCTGGGGTGCAACGAATCCGCGACCTGATTGCGGCCGGTGATCTGTTTCAGGCCAATCTCACCGCCTGCTGCTGCACCACATGGCCGCCAGAAGCCTCAGCGCTGGAGCTGTTCATCAAGCTTCGCCAACGCTGCCCAGCACCCTTTGCCGGACTGGTGATCGGCAACAACGATGAGGCCCTGCTGTCCTGCTCCCCCGAGCGCTTTCTGCAGGTGGATGCCATGGGTCGAGTGCAAACGCGACCGATCAAAGGCACACGGCCTCGCCACAGCAATCCGGACAAAGACGCCGACCTGGCGGCGGAGCTGGTTTGCAGTGACAAGGACCGGGCAGAGAACGTGATGATCGTTGACCTGCTGCGCAATGACATCGGGCGCGTCTGCAAGCCTGGATCGATTCAGGTGCCGCAGCTGGTCGGTCTGGAAAGCTATGCATCGGTGCATCACCTCACATCGGTGGTGGAAGGCCAGCTCAAAGACGAGCTGACCTGGGTGGATCTGCTGGAAGCGTGTTGGCCGGGGGGCTCCATCAGCGGCGCACCCAAGCTTCGGGCCTGCCAGCGACTGCATGAACTAGAGCCCACCAGTCGTGGCCCCTACTGCGGTTCGCTGCTTCGCCTCGACTGGGACGGCAGCCTGGACAGCAACATCCTGATCCGCACCCTCATGCGGCGGGGTGAGCAGTTACGAGCCCATGCCGGCTGCGGAATTGTCGCGGACTCCGACCCTCACGGCGAAGCAGAGGAGCTGATGTGGAAACTGCAGCCCCTGCTGGAGGCGTTGAGATGACTGCAGCCATCGCCTGGATCGATGGGAGATGGGGAACGCCGGAGAGCCTTGCCCTACCTCTCAACGACCGCGGCTTGCAGCTGGCGGACGGCCTGTTCGAAACAGTGCTGGTGCTCAGGGGTTCAGCAATGTTGCTGGAGGAGCACCTGCAGCGATGGCAGGCCGGGGCTGAACTACTGGGCCTGGGTGCACCGCCGGATCTCTCGATGGTGAGCCCACTGCTCACCGAAGCGGTCCAGCGCAGCCATTCGGCCGACACCGATGCCGTGCTGCGACTGAACTGGAGTCGTGGTGGGGCTGGCCGAGGCATCGATCAACCTGCCACCGGTGGGGAACGCTTCTGGCTGACCCTGGAACCCTTCCAACCGCTGTTCTCGACGGTGAGCACGGTGATCAGCAGGCTTGAACAGCGCAATGCCTCCAGCGTTCTGAGCCGTTGCAAAAGCTTCGCCTACGGCCAGGCGATTCTGGCCCGCCGGGAAGCACGAGAACGGGGAAGCGACGATGCACTGCTGCGCAACACCGATGGACAGCTCTGCTGCGGAACGGTGGCCAACCTGTTGGTGCATCGCCACGGAACATGGCTGACACCGCCAGTGAGCAGCGGCTGCCTGTCAGGGGTGATGCGCGGCGCTTGCCTCGCCAATGGACTGGCCCAGGAAAGCGATCTTGATGCGGATCTGCAGAAAGGAGATCAAGCACTGCTGATCAACAGCCTCAGCTGTCGCCCGATCCACTCGGTGAATGGTATTGAACTGTCGCCCATCGAAGAGACCACCGCTCGTCAGATCTGGATACAACTCCTGAAGTAGCACGATAACTACACAGTTATGTGCGAATATTTGCACTGAATCGCGCTAGGCATCGAGAACATTGCGCTGCACGGCTTCCGCCCAGCCCCGCGCATGCGGAAACGCTGCCAGCTGGAACCGGCCGCTCTCCACACCCTCATGCAAGGCGGGATGAGGTCCGTCATGCCCCGGCACCACAACCGCCACATCCGCTGCCTCCAACAGGGGCAGATCGTTCGGGGAGTCACCCAGGCCCAGCACCCACACATGGTCAGCCCCAAGGCGATGCTTCAAAGCCGCCAGAGCCCTGCCTTTGCTGACCCCAGCCCCCAGGAGATGCGCCATGCGATTGCCCTGCACAATCGCCAACTGCCGCTCAGCAGCGAGCTGCTGCAACCGTGGCCGGATGCTCTCCGCGGGTGGCACGAAAGGAACGCTGCAACGGCGACGCTGGGCCTGAAGCAGGCCTTCGCCTGAGAGTCCAAGCAACTGTTCACCGTCCGCTGCACTGAGGTCGTCCAACGCCCTGAGTGGCTCCCCGAGATCAGCGGCCAAACGCTGCAGCTGCGGTTTGAGCTCACTCCAGCTGGGGCCGAGGGCCTGCTGCCATGGCCCCATCCAGGGCGTTTCACCGTGAATCGCTCCACCGTTTTCAACGATGTAGGGATCTCTCAGACCAACCTCGGCGCGGAACCACTCCACCTCCTCCGCCGTCTTGCTGGTGCAGGGAATCACGGGGATCTCCCGCTGACGAAGGACACGAAGGGTCTCGGCCGCTGGGGACCAGTCGTAGCGATGGTCCATCAGGGTTCCATCGAGATCGGTCACCACCCACCACTTCGATCCGTTCATCGCTGAATCAGCCAATGCACTGCGTAAGGCTCCAACTGAATGCGCGGCGGCAGCGGCGCAGACCGACCGCTGAGGCAATCGTCCCAACTTCCCTCGCCACAACCTTCCAGCCCGCGCCGATCAAGGGTCAGACGGGAGGCTGTGATGTTGTGCACCGCAATTAACACTTTGCCCTGATAGCAACGGCGCAGGATCACCAGATCGGCCCGTCCGGCACTGAGCAGCTGCAAATCGGCATCCGGGTGCAGGGCCGGCTGCTCTCGACGAACCTGCAAGGCCCGGCGCAGCGCTGTGACGACTGCGATCGCCTCGCTGTCCGGATCCTCCAGCCGACGTTCCACCGCCTCCAACTTGAATTGGGGGCGATTGAGATCACGGCGCTGCCCTGTGCGACGGAAACGGCTGAGATCATTCGGCTCCGCCAACAAGGCAGGCAGATAAAAAGCGGGTACCCCTGGCAGAGCCATCACCAGCAGCTGAGTGAGCAGGAACCGCTGACGCTGCAGATGGGCCGGATCAATGCCGCCATCAGCCATGGCACTCCACCAGCTGATGTTGATCTCATAGGGCACCTCCACACCGCTGCTGAGACGGCGATGGCTGACCAGCCCTCCCCGTTGCTCACAACTGATGAGCAGCTGCAACAACCGCTGCTCCGGCATCAGACCCTCCAGTGGTCGCAGGCCCACACCGTCATGACAGGCGGTGAAATTGAGTAAACCCGTTTGCTTAGGGAGCTGCGGCCAGCGATTCAGCCAGGCGTTGAGGAGGTCGGCCCGACCACCGATCACCGCTTCCAACAGCAAAGGCGGCAATGGGAAGTTGTAGGCGAGATGAGCCTCGCTGCCGCTGCGCAGATACGAGAGATTTTCCTGCTCTGGAACATTGGTCTCGGTCACCACCACCCCACCGACGCAGGCCTGATCCAGCAGCAGACGCAACAGCGTCACGATCCGATGGGCCTGGGGGAGGTGAATGCAGCTTGTGCCTGGGCTTTTCCAGACGAACCCCACTGCATCAAGGCGCAGCCAACGCACCCCATGCCGCACCATCCGGTCCAGCAAACTCGTGAACCCCAGCAGCACCGCAGGGCTGCGCCAGTTGAGATCCACCTGATCGGGGCCGAATGTGGTCCACACCTCCCGACTGCCTGCAGGGCCCCGGAGCCGGGTGAACAGAGACGAACTGCGAGGCCGCACCACATCCCGCCAGCATTCATCCGGCGACGCCTCGAGAACGCAATCACGGCCGGGCTCGTCATCGCGCAGGAACTGCTGCACCCAGGGATGAGAGGCCGAAACATGATTCAGCACCAGATCGGCCATCAAGCGCCGACCATTCGCCAACTCCGCCAGATCGCCCCAATCGCCATGGCGCGACTCAAGGCGGTCGTGACTCGCAACGGCGAAACCACCATCACTGGTGGAGGCCAGGAAGGGGAGAACGTGCACAACCGGTGAAAACTCATTGAAGTACCCATTCACAAGCCTGGTCAGGCTGATCAACCCCGGGGAGCCCGACTGGATAACTGTGTCGGCATAGGAGATCAGCACAGCATCGCCGGCTTGCCATCGACATGGCGCCTGTTCTGAATCAGTGATTGCTGACGAACCGCTCAGAATCTGCAGCAATTGCGACGACAGGTTTTCGACAACCTCGGAAGAATCATCGGGGTAGAGATCACGAAGCAGGGCCTGCAGCGATTCTTCGCGCTGGTGCTGCACAACGTTCCTCCTGAACATGCCACTGGTATCGGTCAGGTCCTCTGCTCCTGTTGTCGCATTGAACACCGCATGGATTTTCAGCAAAGCCTGATCACCACGGTTCATGACTACAGCCTTGGCAACCTCGATGCCATTGCCTTCAACAAAGAACTCAGCCAGCGGCCCACCACCCTGCTGATCCCCTGCCTGATGGAGGAATTCAGCCGTCCAGCGCTGGGGCTGATTCGCGACACCCTGGCCTCACTGAAAGGTCTCAATCGCCTGGTGATCGCCCTGGCCGCAGGCAGTGCTGAAGATGTGAGGGATGCGGAGGCGTTCTTCGCTGATATGCCGTTCCCGGTGCAAGTTCACTGGACCAACGGTCCTGCTGTTCAGGAGCTTCTGGAATCCATGGGAGACCTGGGCCTGGACCTGACGGGCCCTCCAGGCAAGGGCTGGGCGGTGTGGCAAGGGCTCGGTATTGCTTGTCAGGACGCTGAGGTTGTGGGCCTGTTTGATGCCGACATCCGCACCTTCGGATCGGCCTACCCCGAGCGGATGTTGCGGCCACTTCTGGACCCATCCCACGGCATTGCCTATGTGAAAGCGTTCTACAGCCGACTCTCCCTCGAAACCCAGGCCCTGCAGGGACGTGCCACACGCCTATTCGTCGGCCCGCTTCTGGCGAGCCTTGAACAGATTTTCGGTCCATTGCCCTACCTGCGTTATCTGCAGGGATTCCGCTACCCGCTGGCGGGTGAATTCGCCTTCACCAGCGACCTGGCGATGAACCTGCGCATTCCATCGGACTGGGGCCTCGAAGTGGGTCTGCTGTCCGAGGTCTATCGCCACGTTGCCTCGAGCCGAATCGCCCAGGTTGATCTGGGGCTGTTTGACCACAAGCACAAGGGCCTGGGCTCAACCCCGAGTGAGGGGCTGCAGCGGATGGCGGGTGAAATCTTTGGAACGGTGCTGCGGGGGCTAATGGAGCACGAGGGTGCCGTGGTCTCCATGGATCAGCTGCCCACCCTCGAAGTGCTTTACCGCCGGGTAGGTGAAGACCGAGTGCGCCAGTTCGGCCTCGACTCCGCCATCAATCGCCTCCCCTACGACCGTCATGGGGAAGAGCTGGCGGTGCAGAGCTTCGCGGGACTGCTACGCCCTGGCCTGGCCCAACTGATGACATCACCGATCGCTCATCAACTCCCGAGCTGGTCACGCCTGAACAGCTGCAATCCCTCATTGCAGGCTGATCTGAGTGCAGCAGGGCAAGCTGATCGCACAGGGTGGAGGAGAGCAAGAAAATCGCTCCAATCCTTGCGCCGACCCAATCACAAACCTCAGGCTGCAGCACCCGAGCTAGCGGCCTGATTGCAAGTCAGCAACGTCGCATCAAGGATGAATTGCATCAAGGATGAATTCCCCTTAGGTGAACAACCGATTGCATCGCAACAGGTTGATGCTCACGAAGTTAATACTGTGACTGAACCGTTCATCCAATCGAGCATGTTCCAGCCGTTACACAACCGTGAGTTTTGGTATCAAGCGGTCTGAACCAAATCTAAAGACACCGAATTTTCGTCACCAATCAGACATTTGGAAACCCTGACCAGCGCGACATTGTCAAGGCTTAAATCTTGAAACCATGATCGAGTGTGTTTATCGAAATGCCAGCAGTCGCATGGTCATTTTGAAATGTATAGGAGAGCACCATTTTTATCGAGAGAAAGTTGTGATGCCCACCGAATTGTTCTGGTTTGAGGCACCGGCCGAGGCTCGACTGGAGATCTGGAAGATGTCAGTTACCGGGGAGATGCTTCACCTGCGTGCCGACGTAAGCGAGTATGCTATCAAAAGCGAGTCTTCAGTAGAATCGGTCCGAGCGAGTTAATTATAGTTTTCATATAAAACAATTAATAAACTACTCCTCGATAGACTCGAAGCCGCTCACCTTGACTGAAATCAAAATTCAAAAGTTCTGCCGTCGTACGTGAGCGAATCATCCCCCCCATCCGTACTGAAGTACTTGAGGCTTTTAGGAATTCGACAGGATTAATACCGATAAGTTCAGCAGTCATCCGCGATCGAATGAATCCTCCAACTTGGATTGGGGCCTTATCAAGCCTACTAACTGAAATGTGCCGAACAGGCACTCCCCGGTAGACTAGTCTCGTAACCTCACCACTTGAGGGGTCAAGTTTTAGGAGAGCGGCAGTTTTGTCAGAGCGAATTAGACGCTCACCTCTTGGAAATCTACGATAAACAAGCTTTTTGAGACTCGGGTCGTAATGACTCGAGCCCGCTGAACTTTCGTATCGGACTCCGCGAAAAGTAAGAGCAGACATGGCGACGACAGCAAAAGACGAGCCCCCGTTCCATGGCTCGTTGTTATGCGCCCTTCAACAGGGTGAACGCACTGTAGCTGTTGCTACAGACAAATTTTTACAGCGTGAAGAGAGAAGCCGTCGTTCACACGGCTACACAAATCAAAAACAACACTTTTTTTAATATTTCAGTGGCAGTGTAAAAAGAAAGAAGAAACAAAGGAGCGACAGCCGCAGTGTCAAAACAAAAATTCCTGCTGCCATGGCTGGCACTTTCACTCGCTGTGACATGCCAGGGCTGCCAAACACAAACCGAAGAGACACGCCTTCACAAAGCCAAGCCAGGTGATGTGCTTGTCGTTGTCGAAGATATAACCGTAACGCTGACCAAGGCATTTAAGCCTGGTACGCCTAATGGCCTATTTGATGGCGGTGTAGAGATATCAAGCAATGGCCCGACTACACAGAAAGCAGAAGTCAATGTTGTGTGCAGCATGCCCGACCTACCAAATTGGCCGGATTACGACAACATTTATGGTCGTTGGCTTAAGAAAGACGAACTACCAGGAGATCAAGGGGGGAAAACTGACTGGCAACTACTCCTAAAATTCAATAGCGACGAGATCAATAAAGGCCATGAAGAAGCACCAGCCTGGGCAAAACGAGTTGCACAAAACGCTTGCAGGAAAGGTGATTTTCGTGACAACAAAGACTAAAACGTAGCAACAACAACTTAACTGAAAACAAAGAAGCGAAACTGCAACATGAGATACAGCTCCTAGCAAAACGAGTCGTCACTATGAAAATGATTCTCATTATTGCCCTATGGCTAGTACCGGAAGCGTTAGTTCTTGGGATGAATCCCTTCTGGTTGCAATGATTCAGTACCCAGTACCAGTGATTAAAGGTCCTGAAGACATCCAGACTCAGGTTGATCAAATCTGCAAGGCAGTTGCATCAACCAAGGCCGGATATCCGGAAGCTGATCTGATCGTGATGCCCGAGTACTCCACTCAAGGCTTAAACACGGCAATCTGAACCTATGATGAAATGTTGCTGACCATCGATTCCCCAGAGATTGGTCGATTTAAACAAGCCTGCAAAGAAAATGATGTATGGGGTGTTTTCTCCCTAATGGAGGTCAATGACGACCCCAGTAAACCACCCTTTAATACGGCTATTATTAATTCAGATGGAGAAATAGCGCGCAAACTTCAACCATGGGTGCCTATCGAACCTTGGTCACCCGGCAACTACGGCATGCCAGTCTGTGATGGTCCCAAGGGATCGAAGCTTGCAGTCTGCATCTGCCACGACGGCATGTTCCCAGAACTGGCAAGAGAAGCTGCTTACAAGGGAGCAAACGTCTACATCAGAATTTCCGGTTATTCGACTCAAGTCAATGACCAGTGGATTTGGACGAATCGCACCAATGCCTGGCAAAATCTGATGTACACCATTTCAGTGAACCTTGCCGGTTACGATGGTGTGTTCTACTACTTCGGAGAAGGTACCGTCTGCAACTACGACGGCAATGTTATCCAACAAGGCCACCGCAACCCCTGGGAAATCGTTACCGCAGAATTATTCCCACGGCTCGTTGACAAGGCAAGGGAAAATTGGGCCCTTGAAAATAACATCTTTAACCTAGGATGTCGTGCCTATGTCGGCAAGCCTGGTGGTGAAAAGGAAAATTACCTGACCTGGGTTGAAGACTTAGCTAAAGGTGAATACAAGTTGCCATGGGACAGCAGCATTCGCATACGCGACGGATGGAAATACTATCCAGACGGAGTGAAGCTTGGACCAATGCCTAAAAATGGAACAACGTCTGCGAAACCTGTTGAAACAATCTCAGTATAAATTTTAGTACGCACCGAGCCAACAGATGCTGGCTCGGTGCGACATTTGATTTCTGAGGCTTATTTTTGTAGGGATTAATACTTTTTTATTTAAGACTACGGAGCCTTGTTCGCAAGGTGTATCAACCATAACTTCTTAATGCTTGTGCAGAGCATTGAATGATTTTTGTGCCATAAAGGTCTAACTAATGCCAGAGACGCTCTTCAAAGTTGATCTCACAAAATCTATGGACCAGCAAGAAATGCCTGGTCATAATAGGTGGCACCCCGACATACCAGCAGTTGCATCCGTTAATCCTGGTGATATATTCCGCATCGAATGCAAAGATTGGACTGATGGTCAGATAAAAGACAATGACGACCCACAAGACATTGCTGATGTCAATCTCGAGGTCGTTCATGTTCTTAGTGGTCCAATCTGGGTGAACGGTGCCCAGCCTGGTGACATCCTGGTTGTTGACATCCTTGAGGTAGGAGCCTTACAGGGGGATGAATGGGGCTTCACGGGTATTTTTGCAAAAGAAAATGGCGGTGGTTTCCTGACAGATCATTTCCCAAAAGCAGCCAAAGCAATCTGGGACCTAGAGGGTATCTACACAACATCACGTCATATACCCGGCGTACGTTTCGCAGGCATTACCCACCCAGGGCTGATTGGTTGTGCACCCTCGATGGAGCTCCTTAACGAGTGGAACCGCAGAGAGACTGAACTTGTTAAAACAGCACCAGATCGCCGTACCTATGGCGCTGGATTGTCAGGTAGCGAGCCCGTCCTCGCAGCTCTGCCCAACCCCAACAGTGCCATTCTTGGCAACGTGAAAGCGGGCGACTTCGACCGCATCGCAAACGAAGCTGCCCGTACCGTTCCACCCCGTGAACACGGCGGCAACTGCGACATCAAAAATCTCACCAAAGGTACAAGGATTTATTTCCCTGTCTATGTAGAGGGAGCAAAACTTTCCATGGGTGACATCCACTTCTCACAGGGTGACGGTGAAATCTCCTTCTGTGGAGCAATTGAGATGTCGGGCTATCTTGATCTACATGTCGAGCTGATTAAGGGTGGCATGGCCAAATATGGAATGATCAATCCTATGTTCAAGACAAGCCCCGTTGAGCCTCATTACAATGACTACCTTGTTTTCGAAGGAATTTCTGTTGATGAATTCGAAGGGAAGCAGTACTACATGGATGTACACATCGCTTACCGGCGAGCCTGTCTCAATACCATTGAATACCTGAAAAAATTCGGTTACACCGGAGAACAAGCTTATTTGCTCTTAAGTTGTGCACCTGTTGAGGGAAGAATCAGCGGTATTGTCGATATTCCAAATGCGTGCTGTACATTAGCTTTGCCAACTTCGATTTTCGACCAAGATATACTTCCCTGTTGAGCTAAAAAGCCTAAAAATCAGTCAAGGAGTCAATCATCTTGACTCCTTTCTCTTTTCTCACTTGAAGACGATGCCTGTTTACGAGTTCGCCTGCACAGGCAACAATTGCCCGACATACGAAGTTTGGAGATCGATCTCAGATCGTGACACCAGCACTGAATGCCCAGAATGCGGAAGCCAAGGGCAGCGCCTTTTCAATCCGCCCATGCTGCTAAGTGGAGGATTGCGTTTGAAGACCGAACGAAGAGATCCTGTACTGGTGACTAGAAAAGATCGAGAACCTTCTAACAAACCAAGGCTCCAGGAAAGCACGACCAGACCATGGATGCTCAATAGAGGTTGCTAAATTAAAACTAAAAATGCTTTTACCCCAAAAACGATTCGGTTTAAGGGGTTTTTTTATGCTGATTAAACAGTCAAAAACTCCTGAATAACAGCATCAGACAGTGATGAAGTCGGACCACTAGAAACGATTCCACCACGCTGCATGGCGTAATAAAAGCTCGACTGCTTCACAAAATGAAGATGTTGCTCAACAAGAAGTACACTAATACCAGTCTCTTGGATAATTCTCTGAACCGCTCGTTCAATATCAAGGATAATTGACGGCTGAATTCCCTCAGTAGGTTCATCCAACAATAAGAGCTTGGGCTTACCAAGCAAGGCACGTGCGATCGCTAACTGCTGTTGCTGGCCACCACTTAAATCACCACCCTTACGATTCAAAAACTGCTCCAGAATTGGGAATAGTTCATAGACGAAAGAATCTATATGCCGATTCTTAGCCATTCCTCCTGGCAATGCTTCCATTCCTAAAAGAAGATTTTCACGAACAGTAAGAAATGGAATAATATCTCGACCTTGAGTAACATAACCAATTCCATGGCGTGCTCTTTGGTATGGAGGTTGAGACAAGAGCTCATTAGATTCATAAGATATAGAACCAGAACGTTGTTGCAGCAGTCCAATTATTGTTTTAAGAAAAGTAGTCTTTCCAACGCCATTCCTGCCAATTAAGCAAACCATCTCCCCTTTTGGAATTTGCAGGTCTACATTTCTCAGGATATGACTTTCGCCATAATAAACATTAAGACCAGAAGCTTTGAGAACAAATTCATTAGCCAAAGGATACGATTCTTGGGGCTGCATGATGGAAGAAGGCATAATAAAACTCAAATAAGAAAGAGAGGATACGATCAATCAAATTTAATTCTCATCCGTTTGCCCAAGATAAACCTCAATAACACGAGGGTCACGTTTAACCTCTTCTAAACTACCTTCAGTCAGTTTTTGACCTTGATGCAACACAGTCACAGGGGCTCCAAGATCTCGAATAAATTCCATATCATGCTCAATAACAACAACCGTATGTTCGCCAGCCAAAGATTTAATCAGGTCGGCAGTTTTAGAAGTTTCATCATCAGTCAAGCCTGCAACAGGCTCATCTAAGAGGATGATATCAGGAGACTGAGCAACCAACATTGAAATTGCAAGCCATTGTTTTTGTCCATGTGAGAGCGAGCCTGCCTGAAGCTTTGCATAAGGAGCTAAGCCTACATATTCCATAATTTTAAAAACCTCGTCTCTTGCAACTGCGCTGAGAGATTTCGTTAGCAGTGCCCAGGGAGTCTTGGTCGGAGAGGCCGTCAATTCAAGATTTCTTTGAACTGTAAGATTTTCAAAGACTCTTGGGGTTTGGAATTTACGTCCAACCCCCATTCTCGATATTTTTTGTTCTGATAATCCGATAATATTTTTACCTCGCAACTTGACATTACCCTTGGTAGGCTTAACTTTCCCTGTTATGACATCTAAAAAAGTAGTTTTACCAGCACCATTTGGGCCAATAATGGATCTGAGCTCACCGGGGTACAGCTTAAAATCAAGATCAGTCAAAGCATAGAAGCCATCAAAGCTTACGCTTACCTGGTCTAAATCAAGAATGGAGTTTTGCATGGGTGATAGAGAATCAGAGATTCATTAAGAAGGTAATTCAGACTTTAAAAGACTCTTCTTGAACAGATTCATCAAAATCTAATTTGGGATAGGTAGCAGTTTTTTTTGCAATTCCAAAAGCTGCAAGCATGGATGTGAAACCACCCTTCGTAAACCAACCGTAAATGCCGTCAGGCATTAGGACTACAACAAAGACGAAAAGAGCTCCTTGAACAAAAAGCCAAGCCTCTGGAAGAGCTTCACTCACCAAACTACGCAAATAGTTCACCAAAACAGCACCGATAATTGGACCAACCAAGGTTCCACGTCCACCAACAGCAACCCAGATCACCATTTCAATTGACATAGAGATCGACATAAATTGTGGTGATACAATTCCTGACTGGACTGTATATAAAGCACCTGAAATACCTGCAAGTCCACCGGCTACAACGAAAACAATCACCTTAAATGGAGTTGGATTAAATCCTGAAAAACGAAGGCGAGGCTCATCGTCGCGAATTGCCACCAACGAATCCCCAAATCTGCCAGATGTTAAATATTTACAAAGCAAATAAGCAAAAGGCAAGAGTATAAGTGTAATTCTAAAAAACAAAACTTGAGCTTCATCTGATCCCGCAACAAGTCCAAAAATCTCTGTTGTACTTGTTTTAAGCCCATTAGTACCATTAACAAGTTTCTGCTGACCATTGAAAAAATGATAAAAAACCATCAATGAAGCTTGTGTAATAATTGAGAAATAGACTCCCTTGATTCGATTCCTGAAGATTAAATATCCAACAAATCCTGCGATTACAGACGGGACTATAAATACAGCTATTATGGATACAGGGAAAGACCAAAATGGCTCCCAGAAGAATGGCAGATTATCAACACCATAATTTTCGAAAAACTTTGGAAGTCCATTAGCCCCAGTCGTAAAGTCATTTTTTGTGACTAACAAAAGGTGCATAGCAATTGCATAACCACCCAGCGAGAAAAATATTCCTTGCCCTAAGCTCAGTAATCCAGTATATCCCCAAATCAAATCTACTCCGAGTGCAACAAATGCGAGTGAGAAGTACCGACCGAATAAGTTTAGGCGAAATTGTGAAAACCCAAACAATTCAGAATTGGCCATCGCAGGAAGGATAAAAAATGCGAAAGCCAGAAGAATCCAAGGAACCAAACGTTTAAAGAGTTTCATAAATTAAAAGATGAAGAGGGTTGTTAAGCTTCTACAGAACGTCCTTTCTGTGGGAACATTCCAGTTGGCTTGAATTGAAGGAAAGCGATAATAAAGATAAATACCAACACATAAGACATACTTGTTGTGGCAAAGAATTCGACGACTGATCTAAGTGAATTTGGCATATCTGGAAAAGCGATCAACAAAGATCCTGATCCAATGATCGATTGAATTATGCCCAACATCATCGATGCAATGATCGTTCCTAATAAATTCCCAACTCCGCCAAGTACAATTACCATAAAACATGAAACTATGTATGAACCACCAAGATTTGGACCAACAGAACCCAGCAATGTAATTGCACAACCAGCCACACCAGCTAATCCAGAACCAATCCCAAAAGTAATACTGTCTACACTATCTGTAGGTATGCCAAGACAATTACTCATTTCACGATTTTGAGTAACGGCTCTAATCCGAACACCCCACACACTTTTTGTGAGGAACCAAACAACTGCAGCAATTAAAAGTGCAGATAATATGATGATAAAAATTCGAATGCCAGGTAATTCGATTCCAGCAATAGATCCCCAAGTTCCTTGTAGCCATTTTGGTGGAGTTACATCCAGATTTCGAGGACCAAACCAAGGATTAGAGAAAAATCTACCTATAGATGCAGTCGTACTGATAACGATCAGACCAACAATACCTGCTACCGTCCAAAGAACCCCCTTTAGATAACTAGCAAAAGAAGCCTGTTTTAATGGCAAAGGTAAGAATTTCTGTAAAGCCCAACCAAGCAAAGCAGTGACTGCAATGCCAATCACCATTGCAAGAGAAACACTACGGACAAATTGTATAAGGATCAAACTAATTCCCCAGGTTGCTAGCAATGTTTCTAAAGGCCTCCCATAAAGACGGCGAATTAATGTTTTTTCAAGAACAACACCAAATATCGCAGTTACAAGAAATGATGCAATTAAAGCAATAATGTAATAAGACTCAAATGCAAAACCACCCAATGGCCTAAAAATATTTTGCACAACAAAGGTGACATAAGCACCAATCATCATGAATTCACCATGAGCAAGATTGATAACACCCATGAGGCCAAAAACAATAGCTAAGCCTGTAGCTGCAAGTAGTAGGACAGCACCAATACTCAAGCCATCAAGCAGCTGTGAAAAAATTAGATCCATAGCTCCATTGGATAAAAAAAAGTGGATCAAATTAATATTGATCCACTAAGGGTCAAGTTTCTGGGTGATCGATTGCAGAATTACATTTTATACTTGCCTGCATCGGGACGATCCAAAGTCCAATCACATGCATAGCCCTTAGTCTCAGGAACATATTGGTTCCAAGTGATTGGAGCTACAGGAGTTTTGCTATCCCATAGAATTTCAAACTGTCCGTCGTCTTTGGCTTCGCCAATACGCACAGTTTGAGAAATATGATGATTGGGATACATCTCGATAGGCCCCTGAGGAGCATCCATCTTGATGCCAATCATTGCATCACGCACTGCATCTAAATCTTCATAAGTGCCGGCTTTTTCAACCGCAGCCTTCCAGAGATAAACCATATTGTATGCAGATTCCATCGGGTCATTGGTCACCCGATCATCACCATACATTTCAATGAAGGCTTCGTTAAAGGTATTAGAAGCAGGAGTACCGAGAGACATGAAGTAGTTCCACGCCGCATAAGTACCACCAACAAACTCAGGACCAATTTGACGAATTTCTTCCTCTGCGATGGAGAAAGACATGATTGGATATTTCTCAGGCGTGATGCCCGCAGCCTTGAACTGCTTGAACAAAGCAACGTTAGAGTCACCATTTAGAGTATTGATGATGATTCCACCATCAGGAAACTCCTTCTTAATCTTAGCAATAATTGGAGCAACTTCGGTGTTTCCAAGAGGAATATAGTCTTCTCCAACCGTCACACCACCAAGGCTCTTAACTTGTTCCTTAATGATGGTATTAGCAGTACGTGGATAGACGTAGTCAGATCCGACTAGGTAAACTTTTTTGCCATACTTTTCGGCAAAATTGTCAAACAGCCAATCAACTGCTGGTTCTGCTTGCTGATTTGGGACTGCACCTGTGTAGAAAATGTTTTTGGAGCACTCTTGCCCCTCATATTGAATTGGGTAGAACAAGAAATGATCTTTTGCTTCATAAACAGGAAGCATTGCCTTTCTGCTGGCCGAGGTCCAACCGCCGAAGACGACAGCAACCTTGTCGGCATCAATTAATTTCTGAGATTTTTCAGCAAATGTTGGCCAATCAGAAGCACCATCTTCCGAAACGTAGGTAATCTTATAAGATTTGTCGTCAATTGTGACGCCGCCAGAATCATTGATTTCCTTAATTGCCATCTCTTCAACCTCTTTAAGAGTGGTTTCTGAAATAGCCATGGTTCCACTCAAGGAGTGGAGAATGCCGACTTTGATGGAACCATCAAAGTCGCCACCGCCTGCGGAATCACCTCCACCACAAGCTGTCATCGTGACGCCGACTGCAGTTGCAGCGAAACCTGCGAGGAGACGTTTTGGAATTGAACTGGTCATTTCTCGAGAAAACATGCAAGTAAAACGACAGCCAGACGGCGTCGAATGAAAGGTATTAAGCGCCACCTCTAGAAGAATGTATCGATGAGAACACTTTGTGGATTTCCGAATCCTGGGAATTCATTCTGGTAGCTGTTGCAACAAAAACTTCGCTATTTGGTCTAATCCCTCACCACTATGCAGATTTGTAAAACACCAAGGTCTCCCACTCCTCATCAACTTGGTGTCCCGCTCCATCACAGCCAGATCAGCTCCAACCATTGGAGCAAGATCTATTTTATTAATCACAAGAAAATCAGAACGAGTAATTCCAGGGCCCCCCTTTCGGGGAATCTTGTCGCCAGCTGCCACATCAATCACGTAAATACAAAGATCGACCAGTTCAGGACTGAAGCTGGCGGCCAGATTGTCTCCTCCGCTTTCCACCAACACCAAGTCAAGCTCTGGAAACTTCTCCTCTAGCTCCGCCACCGCCGCTCGATTGATCGAGCAGTCTTCCCGAATCGCGGTGTGTGGGCAGCCACCGGTTTCGACACCCCGGATCCGCTCGGGCTCGAGGGCCCCTGCCCGCGTCAGGAACTGGGCATCTTCCTGGGTGTAGATGTCGTTGGTCACCACCGCCAGTTGCAGCTGATCACGCAGCCGCCGGCAGAGGGCCTCCACCAATGCCGTCTTCCCTGATCCCACCGGACCAGCCACCCCCAGTCGCAGCTTGCTGCTCATCAGCTCCGAAACAGTCGTGAATACAACTCAGCATGGGTGAGCTGTGCCAGACCTGCACCGACAGCACCACTCCACAACTTTCGAGGGTCGCTGCCCTGCAACAGCACTGCCTGATCGGCGATCAACGGCAACAACTGCTGCTGCTGCACCTGAGCACGGGTCGGCCCCAATGGCAAAAGCCTCACAGCAGCGCTGAGCTGATTGGCAACCCACCCATAGAGATATCCCTCCACCATCTCCGGGACAGCCACGTTCCATGCCAGCGATGCTGCGGCCCAGGCCGCAGGCCAGCTCAAAGCAATTCGTTCAGGCAACGGATGGCCCATATCAGCCAACAACAGCAACAGCGACTGGCCCATTTGACGCTGCTGGGCCCGAACCTCAGCTGCTTCACGCGTGGCCAAAAGCCATCCATCCAGATCGATCAGATGCCTCTTCGCCTCAGCTTCGCCAGCTCGCCAACTGCTGAGGTCGGCTGTCAGAACAGGGAGCGCAGCGGCCTCCAATCGCAGCATCCCGTTCGTCAGCTCAGCCTGAAGCCAGGCATGCAGCTGCGCCTCATCCTGAAGATCGCCGGACTGAATCAAAGCCTCCAGCCCCTCGGAATAACTAAACGCCCCGACCGGCAGGGCCGGACTCACCAGCTGCAGCAAAGAGAGCGCCGTCATGGGTGGGAATGGCGACCGTAGGCACCACCTTCCGGCAGAAAAGGACGCTGGCAATGACTCAGCACCAACCCCCGCTGCTGAAGCATCGCTTCAAGCACCGGATCATGAGGCAGCAGAAGCTCATGCTCAAGCAATTCCAACGCCACATGGCGGTTGCCCAGGTGATATGCCGCCTGCAATAGCTCCAGCACGCTGTCAGCTTCCACTCGCATCAGTGCCTCGGGCGCAGCGATCACATCCACCTGTACGGATCCCACCGCATCGGTTAAGCGATCACCCGGGCGAAGGGCACCGTCCCGCGGCAATTGCAGAAGCACCTCTTGGCCACAGAGGGTCTGGCGACGCCCCCGCAACACGGTGCGCTGTTCCGCCGTCAACGCCAGCTGCAGCGCGGCAGGGTTGCCGTGAACGGCCTGTCCATCGTCCGCACAACGCCGCTCCAGCACGATCACGGCTTCGCTCACCATCACTCCGACTTTCAGGCTGAAAGCCTGCCCAGCGGCGGAGCCTGATTTGGTGTGCATTGCTACCAAGCCAGGGTTGCTGGAGACCGAGCGTGAGCTGATGCAACGACCTGAGCCCTGGCACGGCCACTGCCAGCTGCAATTCAACAGCGATGCTTCCGGCCGCAGCCGGCACCAAGGTGGATGCACGGCGCCGTTCAAGTTGATGCGCGCCGAAGCCGGAGACGACGGCCGCTGTGAACTGCCCCTTCTCCACACCGCTGGCGGACTGGTGGGTGGGGACCAACTCAGCATCGACCTGATGCTGCACAGCGGAAGTCGCAGCCTGATCACCAGCGTTGCCGCTCAGAAGGTATACGGCTCAATCGGTCGCAGCCGTCTGCAACCCGATGGCATTTGGGCCCGGCAGGAGGTGACGGCCAAGCTCAGCAGCCACAGCGATCTGGAGTGGTTACCGCAGGAACTGGTGCTGTACGCCGATGCGCTCTATGAACAGAATCTTTCGGTGACCCTGCCCGAGGACGCCTCCTTCCTCAGCACCGAAATCGTGCGATTGGGACGTACAGCGGCCGGGGAACAGCTGAACCGTGGGCGTTGGCGCTCCGGACTGACCATCCAGCGCAACGGTGGATCCAAACCCCGTTGGGACTTTGTGGATCGACTGGAACTCGATGGCGACAGCCTCCACAGCCTGCATGGTCTTCATGGTGCTCCGGTGTTCGGAACCCTGGTTTGGGCAGCGCCCATGCCGCTCAGCCCCCAACAGCGTGACGGTCTGCTGCAAGACGCACGAGCCGCTCGGGCTGGACTGGAGGGAACGATGCGCTGCAGCAGCCTCGACCAGGGACTGGTCGCCCGCTACGTCGGCACCTCCAGCCGCGATGCCCGCTTTTGGTTCAGTCGTGTCTGGGCCCAGACACGCACACTGCGCTCCCTCTGCAGACCTCGCATTCCAAGGGTCTGGCCCCTGCAGGAAGAACCATTCAGCGAACAAACGTTCACCACGAACCCAAGACCCGCCGCTTCGGCGACACACTGAACACGACTGCATCCCCCCATGCATCTCAGTCCCCAGGAAAAGGACAAGCTCCTGATCGTGACCGCCGCGCTGCTCGCGGAACGACGGCTGAACCGAGGTTTGCAGCTCAATCACCCGGAGGCTGTGGCATGGTTGAGCTTCCTGGTGCTGGAGGGCGCCCGCGACGGCAAGAGCGTGGCTGAGCTGATGCAGGAGGGCACCACCTGGTTGCAACGCAATCAAGTGATGGAAGGCGTTCCGGAGCTGGTGCATGAGGTGCAGATCGAAGCGGTCTTCCCCGACGGCACCAAGCTCGTGACCCTGCACGACCCCATCCGCTGAGGCCAAACCCATGGCACCCCTGATTCCGGGCGAACTGATGCCCGAAGCCGGCACGATCGAACTCAACGCCGGTCGCCCTGTCACCACCCTCAGTGTGGCCAACAGCGGCGACCGTCCCGTGCAGGTGGGATCCCATTTCCATTTCGCCGAAGCCAACGCAGCCCTGCAGTTCGACCGCATCGCGGCCCGGGGCCAGCGCCTCGACATTCCCGCCGGAACGGCCATCCGCTTCGAGCCAGGCGACAGCCGCGATGTGAACCTGATTCCCTTTGCCGGAGCCCGTCGGGTTGTGGGCTTCAACGGCCAGATCAACGGACCCTTAGACGCCTGATCCATGCCCTACCGCATTTCACGCCAGACCTACGCCGAGACCTACGGCCCCACAACAGGCGACCGCATCCGACTCGCCGACACGGAACTAATCCTCGAAGTCGAGAAGGACTACACCGTTTACGGCGATGAGGTGAAATTCGGCGGCGGCAAAGTCATTCGCGACGGCATGGGCCAGTCCCAGACAACCCGGTCTGAAGGTGCCGTCGACACCGTGATCACCAACGCCCTGATTCTGGACTGGTGGGGCATCGTCAAAGCGGATGTTGGCCTTAAAGATGGCCGCATCGTGGGAATCGGCAAAGCGGGCAACCCCGACACCCAGGAAGGGGTGACCATCGTGGTGGGGCCGGGCACCGAAGCGATCGCCGGGGAAGGCCACATCCTCACCGCTGGCGGCATCGACACGCACATCCACTTCATCTGCCCTCAGCAGATCGAAACAGCCCTGGCCAGTGGAATCACCACCATGATGGGCGGCGGCACCGGGCCGGCAACGGGCACCAACGCCACCACGTGCACACCAGGCGCCTTCCACATCGGTCGAATGCTGCAGGCCGCTGAAGGCCTGCCGGTGAACCTTGGCTTCTTCGGCAAAGGCAATGCCAGCACTCCCGAGGCCCTGGAGGAGCAGGTGCATGCAGGCGCCTGCGGCCTGAAATTGCACGAAGACTGGGGCACCACGCCTGCAACGATCGATGCCTGCCTATTGGTGGCGGACCGCATGGATGTGCAGGTGTGCATCCACACCGACACCCTGAACGAGGCCGGCTTCGTCGAGGACACGATCGCCGCCATCAAGGGACGCACGATCCACACCTTCCACACCGAAGGTGCCGGCGGTGGCCATGCCCCAGACATCATCAAGATCTGCGGCGAAGCGAATGTGCTGCCGAGCAGCACCAATCCCACCCGGCCCTACACCCGCAACACGCTCGAGGAGCACCTCGACATGCTGATGGTGTGCCACCACCTCGACCCCAAGATTCCCGAGGATGTGGCCTTCGCCGAATCGAGGATCCGCCGCGAGACGATCGCCGCTGAAGACATCCTTCACGACCTCGGCGCCTTCTCGATCATCGCCAGCGACTCCCAGGCCATGGGTCGTGTGGGAGAAGTGATCACCCGCACCTTCCAGACCGCCCACAAGATGAAAGTGCAGCGGGGTGCGCTACCGGAGGACTCCAGCCGCAACGACAACCATCGCCTGAAGCGCTACATCGCCAAGGTGACGATCAACCCGGCCCTGGCCCATGGCATCAGTGCCGAGGTGGGGTCGATCGAAACCGGGAAGCTTGCCGATCTGGTGCTGTGGAAGCCGGGCTTCTTCGGTATTCGCCCTGAACTGGTGGTCAAGGGAGGTTCGATTGTGTGGGCTCAGATGGGTGATGCCAACGCCTCGATTCCAACGCCTGGCCCTGTCCATGGCCGGCCGATGTTCGGTGCCTTTGGCAAGGCCCTGGCCCCAAGCTGCATCACCTTCGTGAGCGAAGCGGCGATGGATGCTGACATCCAACGACGGTTGGGGCTGGAACGCCCCTGCATGGCCGTAAAGGACACCCGCAGTGTTGGCAAAAGCGCTCTCAAACTCAACTCAGCCCTGCCCAGCGTGAGCGTGGATCCGCAGACCTATGAGGTGTTCGCCGACGGTGAACTGCTCACCTGCGAACCAGCCGAGGTGCTGCCGCTCGCCCAGCGCTATCTGCTGCTTTGACCACAACGCTGCTGGTGATCCAGCACGTCGACCATGAAGGCCCGGACCAGCTGGGTCGGCTGGCCGAGCAACGGGGTATGGGACTGCGCGTGATCAGGCCAGACCGCGGAGACGTGCTGCCGTCGCCTGACCAATGCCCCAACAGCATCGCCCTGTTGCTCGGCGGACCGATGGGCGTAAACGAACGCAACCAGAAGGCCATGACCTGGCTGCAGCACGAGCTGGAGTGGCTTACCGCCTGGCATCAGTCATGCCAACCGGTGATCGGCATCTGTCTTGGCGCGCAGCTCCTGGCGGTGGCGGCGGGTGGATCCGTCGAAACACTGCAAGTGGGTGAACCACCGCAACCACTGAAAGAGGTTGGCTTCGGGGCCATCCACTGGCGGGTGAGCTCAACGGACGAGCCCTTGGTAGAGGGTCAGGCTGGCAGCACCATGGCGCTGCACTGGCACGGTGACCGCATCCGCCTGCCTCAGCACGCAACCCTGCTCGCCTCCTCGCTGCACTGTGCTGAACAGGTGTTTCGAATTGGCCAACATGCCATCGGCCTGCAATGCCATCTTGAAATCACGAGTTCCAACCTGGAACGTTGGATCAGAGCGGATCATTCCTACGTTGTGAATGCTCTGGGCTACGAGGGCGCCGAAAAACTGCGCAACGACTGGACCTTGCTTGGCAGCAGCCTGCAAAGCGGTGGTGAACAATTTTTTACCTTGGCGCTGAACCAAATGGAGTCGATCACGGATGGACTCCGGAACAGGACATATCCGCTCAAGGGAGAAATTAAATCGAAAAGTTTTCCAAATATGTAGCGGCCTGAACGCCGAATCACGACAACAGACGTAAATAATAAAGTGGTAGCTGTTGCTACACAACGTTCACTCCGTTTCCAGACGGAGCGCAGTCCGACTCAGGCCATGGAACGGGGACCTGAGCCTGCTTGATTGAACACACCATGACCACACTTCTCTACCGCGGCCAGGCCTACACGCAGAACACAGTCGGCAACCAGAAGCCGCTGGTTCAGCTCACCTATCGCCGCCACACCTATCAGTCCCGCCAAGCTGAGGCCCAAGCACCGCAAGTTCAGCTCACCTATCGCGGAGTCCGCTACAGCCGTTGAGCCAAAGCTCAATTCGTAGCCATTAGGACAGCCAATCAACACCAAGCCAGCTGAAATATTGATAGCTATCCGCTGGCTTGTGGATCTGATTGCAAAGCAGATGGAACCTGGATTGATCCAGCTGGTTCCGAACAGTGTTCATGCTGTGTTCTGGCTTCAAACCCACTTTCCGAAAACGGAATGGGACGCGCTGCTCAACTGCCAGGCTGCTTTTGAAGATGCCTGCATGACCACTCTGGTGGCTGATGCTCGTTGCGCCGGCCTCAACGTTGATTGGGAATGTACGGTTCGATCTTGACGGCAACCAATTAAAGGCATTCCATTCAACCCAGGTAGTTCCGAAAACCGCCTATTTTCCCCATCCCCAGCTCCACTATCAGCTCAGCGAACCCAGGCAATCCAGCGTTGAAGAGAGAGATCCGCTGCAGCGCACATTCGAAAAATATCGGTGACGCCAATAGAAATGGGCACACATAATTTTCACCAGCGCTGCCACGGTGACAGTGGCCCCTTGGCATAGATCAGATGAGCACAATGCAATTCGTCCACAGCGAAGCACGCGAAAATCGCCCTATTCTGTCAACAAGAGATGCGTCCGATGCAGCACACACATCGTATTAAGGTACCCACCGATACCCAAAAATCACGCAACTAACACCTCGCCACTACAAATTGTTGAATACGTATCAACTACAACCAGAGGAGGAGGGTGTTGAAGTTTTGGATGGCAATACAATGAAGCTTTTGGATGTTTACCGACTACAAATCATCGGTCGGCTACGACGAATATTTCTGCAACAGAACGGGAGACCCGCGCGCTGATCTTGACCCTTTATTGACATCGCTCTCACAGATTGGGCTGCAGGAACTGAACCGTAGCCATGCCTCAGCCAGTCATTTGCTGCGCCGACTCGGAGCAACATTCCGCCTCAATGATTCCGGCCAGAACGGCAGCGAGCGCATCCTTCCCTTCGACCCGCTGCCCCGCCTAATCAGCAGAAGTGAGTGGGGCAATCTGAACAAAGGCCTGAAGCAACGCCTCGAAGCGATTGACTGCTTTCTGGCCGACGTCTACGGAGCGCAAAAAATCATTAGCGACGGAGTGATCCCTAGAGAGGACGTGGAAAGCTCCTCCGGATGGCGCCCCCAACTACAGGGTCTGACATTGCCCCTCAATCGTTGGTGTCACATTTCCGGACTCGATCTCATCCGAGATGGCCAAGGCACCTGGCGAGTTTTGGAAGACAACCTTCGTTGCCCCTCTGGAGTGGCCTACTTCCTTGAGAACAGGCGAGTCATGAAAAGGCTCTTTCCCAGTTTATTCACAGGACGAACGGTGCAGCCGATCGATGACTATCCCTCCCATCTGCTGCGAACCCTGCAGGAACTAGCTCCCTGGAGCGACAGTCCCCGTGCGGTGATTCTCACGCCAGGCGTGTTTAACAGTGCCTATTTCGAGCACAGCTACCTAGCTCAGCAAATGGGCATTCCCCTTGTGGAGGGTCGGGATCTGATCTGTGAAGAAGGCCGCGTATGGCTGCGCAGCACCAACGGCCTCTCAACGGTGGATGTGATCTACAGACGCATCGACGACGACTACCTCGATCCCCATGTTTTCCGTAGCGACTCGATGCTTGGGGTTCCAGGATTAATCGACGTTCTCAGCGAAGGAAGGGTTTCGATCGCGAATGCCCCAGGCACTGGCATCGCCGACGACAAGTTGATCTACGCCCACGTGCCCGCAATGATCCGCTACTACCTCAACGAGGAACCGATCATTGAGAACGTGTGCACATACCTCTGCGCCCGAGAGGACGACCGCCGCTACGTGCTGGAACACCTCGAGGAACTTGTAGTCAAGTCGGTTTCAGAAGCCGGCGGCTACGGAATGCTGATCGCCCCCCAGGCCAGCCGCTCAGAGATCGCTGATTTCGACGCCAAGATCCGAGCTAACCCCCGCAATTTCATCGCACAGCCAATGCTGCAGCTCTCCACCGTGCCCTCACTAAGCGAAGGAGAGCTCTACCCCTGCCATGTGGACCTGAGGCCCTATGTGCTGCGAGGACGCGATACCTGGATCAGCCCCGGTGGACTGACAAGGGTTGCTCTCAAGCGAGGGTCTCTGGTTGTGAACTCCTCTCAGGGAGGTGGTTGCAAGGACACCTGGATCGTGGATGAACAGCCCGTGATCGCAAAACAACCCAAGGAGTTCGTTCCGTGTTGAGCCGGGTCGCTGACTCCCTTTATTGGATCAACCGTTATCTCGAACGAGCTGAAAACATCTCCCGCTTCTTGGAGGTGAGCGAAGCAATGGCGCTCGACTGTCCACCCGGCAGCGCCGAACCCTGGCTGCCTCTGGTGGAGGCAACCGGCGATCGCGGCAGTTTCGATAAGAGCTACCCAGCAGCGACTCCACGGGATGTCCTGCATTTTCTTTTGCTTGATCGGAAAAATCCCAACGGCATCGTGAGCTGCATCGCCATGGCACGCGAAAACTCGCGCCAAATCCGTGACGTGATAACAACGGAAATGTGGGAGCAGATCAATGACCTGCACTGGAGCCTCCAGGACGGCGAAGCGATCTGGAGCGAGCCAGTGCAGGAACAGCTGCGAATTATCCGGAAAGGTTGCCAGATTTTTTATGGGATCACAGACGCCACCCTTAGTCGCGACCTGAGTTGGCTTTTCAGCCAGCTGGGTCGCCTGATCGAACGGGCCGACAAAACCTCGCGGATTCTGGATGTGAAGTACTTCCTTTTACTGCCAAGGCCGGAAGATGTGGGCGGAGTGCTGGATGAACTGCAGTGGATCACCCTGCTTCGTTCGGTCGGGGCTTATCAGATGTATCGCCAAAGCATGCAGCAGGCGATTAATCCCAGGTCCGTTGCCCGCTTCCTACTGCTTGATCCAATCTTTCCCCGATCGGTCCGCTTTTGTCTCCAAGGCATCAGCGACACCCTTCAACAGATTCAGACCCAACCGGTTCAAGGCCCGCCAGATGATCTTGACTGCCTGCGCGGTCAACTCCTAGCCCGATGGAGCTATGTGCGGATCGACAGCCTGATCGAATCAGGGCTGCATGAAGCCATTGATCAACTGCAGCGAGACATCAACAGGCTGCATGTCCTGATCCAGCACCGCTACTTCACAAGCGCCGACCACCGATCCAACCACGCTGAACAAGCATGCGCGCTCGAATCGTTCACCGCCTGACCTACTGCTACGACGCACCAGTGACCCTGGGTGAGCAGAGGCTTTGCCTTAAACCTCGGGGACAAGGTTTTCAGCGGTTACTTGAGCATCAGCTGACCGTGCTTCCGCAACCGCAGCGAAGCAGCGAATTGCTAGCAGCCAGTGGCGATGAGATCCAGAAGCTGAACTTCATTGGCAACACCAACAAGCTCATCTTCGAAGCGACCAGTTTGGTTGAAACACGACCAGCACCATCGCTGCATTGTTGTTTCGATGGCATGGAACCACCTTTGCCCTACCCACGTGGCCGGCTGAATAGCGATCTGCTTGGAGCCCTAGAAGGTTGGCTCCCCAATGGACAACACGAACCTTCTGCCATCGATCTCACACAGGAAGCGCTGTTGGGCTGCAATCAACAAATGCTGGCCTTCCTCCATCATTTACTGGAACTTATTCAAGATCGCGTCAAATACACCCAGCGCCATGTGGGACCTGCATGGCCAGCGGGACGCACTCTGCGGGAACGAATTGGCTCATGCCGTGACCTCGCCATGTTGATGGTGGTCTGCTGCAGGGTTGTAGGTCTGCCGGCCCGGTTTGTGAGCGGCTATCAGTTGCAGCAACCAGCCCCAGAGCGGTACGACCTTCATGCCTGGGCAGAGATTTACCTTCCAGGAGCAGGCTGGCGCGGCTTTGACCCCAGTGCGGGAGGCGAAATCAATGAGCGCTACGTGGTGCTGGCCACCTCCTCGAAGCCGGAACTTACCGCCGCTGTGAGTGGCAGCTTCACTGGCCCACCCGGCACCAACAGCGATCTGAACTGGAGCATTGGGGTCAATGAAGAGCCAACACCCCGTATGGAGACAGACGCCAGTTTGATTCAAGCGGCCTGAAGAACAGGCTCAACACCATGGAGTAGGGGTTTCGGGGAAGAAGTGAGGGTTGCTCTCATCAACGCTGGGATGCGGGCACTGTTGTAAACACGGAATTCGCGCTTTAGCGATACCCCTGGCTCACGCACGGCCTGGTTCAGCACCACCGATCCCTCGGGATCGGAAATGGAGCGGTGAAAGGTGCCGGTGGGAATCCGGAGGATGTCCCCACCACTGTCAAGACGAACAATGTGAAATGGCTTCTCCCAGGCCAGGTTGACAAGGTAAAAGGTGCGGCCTCCGCTGACCGCCAGCAGATTGTCTTCCTGGTGGGGATGCAGATAAAACTGCCAGGCACCGGTTTTTGAGTCATTGGGGGGGCTCACCGCTGGGCCGGTGTGGATCACAAGATCCCTCGCATTCGACGTATCGATGGTGACGTCGAAAAAACGAACCGATGGGGTGTCGCGAAATCGCTCATAAGGGAGCAGTTCGAACATGCCCACAGGGCCGGATCAGGGCCTGAATTCTGGAAGGGTTGTACCGACGTTGAGCCGTAAAAACAGTCGCGACGACAACGGTTCAGCCACCCAGATAGGCCATCTCGGCATGGGAAGAACGAGGAAGATGGTGATGGCGTTCCTCGCTGTAGCGGTCGCTGCGATGCAGCCAGAGACCAGCGATCCGCTGCTGCAACGCTGCGGTGTTGTCGAGAACAGGCTTGAGGTCGGCACCTTCGGAGGCGAACAGGCATGTAAAAGCCTGACCATCGGCCGTGATGCGCAGACGGTTGCAGTCGCCACAGAACGGCTCACTGATCGAGGCAATAACACCGAGGCCGCCGCGGTCATCGGTAAAGCGCCAGCGATTTGCCGTCGCACCGGAATCGCGTCCCAAGGGCTGCAGGGGCCAACGGGCCTGGATCAGCCGCACCATCTCAGCTGCTGGCAACACCTGATCGGCAACCCAACCATTCCGGTTGCCCACATCCATGTATTCGATCAACCGCAGTTCCAGCCCATAACGCCGCGCCAGGGCCGCCAATGGCAGCAGCTGAGTGTCGTTTTCCCCTTTCTTGATGACGGCATTGAGCTTGATCTCCCCCTGCTTGGCAACAAACCCCGCCAACTTCGCTGACATCACTCCATCGATCACCTGCCGCACCAGGCGCTCGCCCGCAGCTTGTCCTCCATGCAGTCCGGCCATACGAGCGGCCACGGATCCATCCACAGCATCGAGGCTGATGGTGATTCGATCCAGGCCGGCAGCCCTCAGAAACCTGGCTCGGTTCGGCGTCAACAGAACACCGTTCGTGGTCAGAGCAATGTGGCGCAACCCCCTCATGGGGTCTCCAGGGGTCGACCGACCTTGGCTGACCGCCTCCAACAGCGGCAGAAGGCGTTGACTGAGAAGGGGCTCACCACCGGTGAGTCGCAATGTGTGGGCACCGAGAGTCGCCGCAACACGAATCAGCCGCAGTTGCTGATCCAGGGTCATCAATCCCGGTGGATCCGCTGCATCAGGGCGGCAATAAGAGCAATCCAGATTGCAGCGGGCGGTCAAAGAGAGCCGCAACACTCCCAGTGTTCGGGCCCTTTGATCAACTACCGCTGCCGTGGAGATCATGAAGTCAACGCTGCCAGATCCTCAGGACGATTGACATTGACCATGGCTGCTGCCGGGAGATGAACAGGATGATGCGGCACGCGGCTCAGCCAATCGAGCCAGCGATACCTCCCGGCTTGCAGTTGCTCGACCAGCACGGGCTGAAAGGGCGAACCCGTGGGAATCACGGCCAGCATTGGCTGGAGACGATCGCCATCGTGGGCAACCGCCACAAGCTCAGGCCGCAGCTGCCAGGCCTCAATCAGCTGCTCAAACACATCCGTGCTGAGGCACGGCATGTCCACGGGGAGCACTAACAAAGCCTCACCGGAGACCGCTGGTAGAACTCGGGCCAAGGCCTGAAGCGGCCCCGCCCAGGGAGGCGGCTCCTGAAGCACGGTCACCGCCGACTGATCCTTGAACAGCACGTCATGGGCCTGATGCCGGGTCAAAACACGGATGGGCAGGCCGAGGGGACGCAACTGCTCAACCAGAGCTGTGAGCCAAACACCGCCACTCGGATGGGCCAAAAGCGCTTTGTCCTGCCCCATCCGCCGGCTGTTGCCACCACTGAGCACACAAACAGACAGTCGATGACGGCGCACAACATCAACTTTCTAGCTCTCACTATTCAAAGCACCTTGTTGCCCGACGGTCGCAATCGCTACCGAATCAAAACCAACAACCAAAACTCATCAACGACATCATCCGAATTGATGTCCGCAAGGGCACAACAATCATCAAATTGGTAACCATGCCAACCAACAACGGGGCGGGCTGATTGATTAACTGCGCGGGTCAAACGGATCTTCTTTCCGACCGTTTCGCCACCCCCGGGCGCTTTTTTCTGAAGCCCGCGGCTCACTCTTTTTCCCCCAATGCTTGGCGACCTCTGGTCGTTCCAGGGGAGGTATCGAACCCTTCACCTCACCTGGATCGCTTTTTTCCTGACCTTCGTGGTCTGGTTCAACCTGGCCCCATTGGCCACCACCGTTAAAGCGGATCTGGGTCTGACCGTCGGTCAGATCCGCACCGTGGCCATCTGCAACGTGGCTCTCACGATTCCGGCCCGTGTGCTGATCGGCATGCTGCTGGACAAATTCGGACCCCGGCTCACCTATTCGGCAATCCTGGTTTTTTCAGCCATCCCCTGCCTGCTGTTTGCCTCCGCGCAGGACTTCAACCAGCTGGTGGTAGCTCGACTTCTCCTCTCGATTGTCGGTGCCGGCTTCGTGATCGGCATTCGCATGGTTGCTGAGTGGTTCCCTCCCAAGGAAATCGGCCTGGCTGAAGGCATTTACGGCGGTTGGGGCAACTTTGGTTCCGCCTTTTCCGCCCTCACCATGGTGGCCCTCGCAGGCTTCCTGTCCTTCTCCGGCGGTTTTGAACTGCCCAGCGGCGCGGTTCTCAACTGGCGCGGTGCGATCGCCCTCACCGGCCTCGTTTCCGCTGCCTACGGCTTCTTTTACTTCTTCAACGTCTCCGACACCCCTCCCGGCAAGACCTACCAGCGGCCAGCAAAGACCGCCGGCCTGGAAGTCACCTCCATGCGCGACTTCTGGGGTCTGCTGGGCATGAACGTGCCATTCGCGGCCATCCTCTGCGTTCTCTGCTGGCGCTTGTCGAAAGTTGGCTTCCTCACGGCGGCCACCTATCCCCTGGCCCTGGCCGCAGTGGCTGTCTGGTTCGTCTTCCAGACCTGGGGAATCATCCGCACCAACCGCGAGCTGATCCTCGGCAACAAGGTTTATCCCAAGGAAGATCGCTACGAGTTCCGCCAGGTGGCGATCCTCGAACTCACCTACATCGTCAACTTCGGCTCCGAACTGGCCGTGGTGTCGATGCTGCCCACCTTCTTTGAAACCACCTTCGATCTGCCGAAGGCAACCGCCGGAATCCTGGCGTCCTGCTTCGCCTTCGTGAACCTGGTGGCGCGTCCTGCCGGCGGTCTGATCTCCGACCGGGTCGGCAGCCGCAAAAACACGATGGGCTTCCTCACCGCCGGTCTCGGCGTGGGCTATCTGGTGATGAGCATGATCAAGCCGGGCACCTTTTCCGGCACGAGCGGCATTTTCGTGGCCGTTGTGATCACCATGCTGGCCTCCTTCTTCGTCCAGTCGGGTGAGGGCGCCACCTTTGCGCTGGTGCCGCTGGTGAAGCGTCGTGTCACCGGGCAGGTGGCTGGCCTCGTGGGCGCCTACGGCAACGTCGGCGCGGTGACCTACCTCACCATCTTCAGTCTCCTGCCGATGTGGATGGGCGGTGGTGGCGAACCCACTCCGGAAGTGATCGCAGCGTCCAACAGCGCCTTCTTCCAGATCCTGGGGGTCGCTGGTTTGATCGTGGCTTTCTTCTGCTTCTTCTTCCTCAAGGAACCCAAGGGTTCCTTCGCCGAACTGCACGAAGGCGAAACGGCCTGATCTCTCCTCCTGCAGCGATTGCCGCTGTTGGTTCTCCCGGAGCTTCCGCTCCGGGATTTTTGTTTCTGGTGCAGCTCCCATGACAGACACTCCCCGCAGCGTGCGCAGCCAGTGCCCTTACTGCGGAGTTGGCTGCGGTCTGGAACTGCTCCCTCCGGCGGTGAAGGGTCAAGCCGTGAAACGCGATGCGGAGGGCAACCCGATGTGGACCGCTCGCGGCGACCGCCAGCACCCCTCCAACCTTGGACAGGTGTGCATCAAGGGCGCCACCGTGGGCGAAACCCTGGCCCAGGGCCGCCTGCGGCAACCCCTGTTCCGCACCAACATCAGCGACGACTTCGCGCCGATCAGCTGGGACGATGCCCTCGAGCGGATCACGGATCAAATCCAAGGCAGCATGGCCCGCCGGGGCAACGCTGATGGCATCGCCATGTATGGCTCCGGGCAGTTCCATACAGAGGATTACTACCTGGCCCAGAAGCTGCTCAAAGGCGCTCTAGGCACCAACAATTTTGATGCCAACTCGCGGCTGTGCATGAGCTCCGCCGTGGCCGGATACACCCGCAGCCTCGGCTCCGATGGCCCTCCCTGCAGCTATGAGGACCTCGACCATTGCAGCGTGGCCTTCCTGATCGGCACCAACACCGCCGAATGCCACCCGGTGCTGTTCCAGCGGTTACTGAAACGCAAGAAACGCAACCCCGGCAGCATCACGATCGTGGTGGTCGACCCACGCCGCACCGACACTGCCAAGGCCGCAGACATCCACCTGCCGATCGCGCCCGGCAGCGACCTGGCACTCCTGCACGGCATCGCTCACCTTGTGCTGCGCGAGAACGGGCAGGATCCCGCCTTCATCGACGACCACACCGAGCACTACGACGCTTTTTTTGACGTGGCGGCCCGCTGGACGCCACGGCGTGTGGCCCTGTTTTGCAACATCCCCGAAAAACGCCTGCGGGAGGTCGCCGCCCTCTTCCATCGGCGCCAGAAGGTGCTCAGCCTCTGGTCGATGGGTGTCAACCAGCGCCGCGAAGGAACGGCCGTGGTGCAAGGGCTGATCAACCTGCACCTGCTCACCGGTCAGATAGGCAAGGAAGGAGCTGGCCCCTTCTCGCTCACGGGCCAACCCAACGCCATGGGCGGCCGCGAGGCCGGAGGCTTGGCGCATCTGCTGCCGGGGTACCGAACGGTGGTCAATGCAGACCACCGGCTTGAGGTTGAAAGCGCCTGGAAACTCCCCGACGGTCGCATCTCCGACAAGCCAGGACTGGCGGCCTGGCAGCAGGTGGAAGCGATGGAACGCGGTGAACTCGATCTCTGGTGGGTAGCGGCCACCAACCCACTGGTGAGCATGCCGGATCTGGATCGGGTCAAAGCTGCCATCGGCAACTGCCCTCTCGTGGTGGTGAGCGAGGCCTACGCCGATTCAGAAACGTCCCACTACGCCCATCTGCTGCTGCCGGCAGCCCAGTGGAGCGAGAAAGCCGGGGCCATGACCAACTCCGAACGTCGCGTCACCTATTGCCCGGCATACCGACGTCGCTTTGGTGAAAGCCGACCGGACTGGGAGGTGTTCGCCGAGGTGGGACGCCGCCTGGGCTACTCCGAACAGTTCAGCTTCCATTCCGCTGCGGAGGTCTATGACGAGTTCGCACAGCTGACCCATGGACGCCTTTGCGACGTGAGCGGTCTCAGCCATGAACTGCTCAGCGAAGCAGGCCCTCAGCAGTGGCCCTACCCCAGCGGGAGCACACCGGCCACGGCGGCCAAACGGCTTTACACCGACCACATCTTTCCCACTCCCAGTGGCCGTGCACGCTTCAGCACCGACCAACCGCTGGGCCTGACGGAACCACCTTGCGACACCTATCCACTGGTGCTCACGGTGGGTCGGTATCTGGGGCAATGGCACACGATGACCCGCACCGGGAAAGTGGAGCGCCTGATGAAACAGCATCCCGAGCCGCTGCTGGAGATTCACCCCGCTGATGCGCAGGATTTGAAAGTCGATAACGGAGGGTTGGCCGCTATCAGCTCACGCCGCGGCCACCTCACCGCCAAGGTGAAGGTGACCGACCGCATCCGGCGTGGCTCGGTCTTTCTGCCGATGCACTGGGGCTTCACCCAAGAGAAGGCCTGCGAAGCCAACACGCTGATGCACGACGGCGCCTGCCCCGTGTCCAAGCAACCTGAGCTGAAGGCCTGCGCCGTGATCGTGGCGCCAGCGGTATCGGTGGTGAAGCCCGTTGAGCAGGAACAGGGGCGACTGGACGCCCTGCGACGCCTGCTCACCCCAGCACTTCGCTGAAAGCTGCGGTCAGGTTGTGATGATCGTGGCCTGGCCGCACCAGTTTGCAGAGGGCGAAACGATCCAACTCGCGGATGCCCCGCCAGTGCGTCGGCGTGAGAGTCACACCACGGGCTGCAGCCGCATCAGCTACATCAGCCGGAAGGTGATCGGCCTGCTGCCAGGGAGCAGAGATTGACGGAGGCAGATCCTTCACGCATCCGGAGGGCATCGACGCCGTGCGCTCGCGCAGATGGTCCCGCAAGTCGTGGAGAGCATCGGGAGTATCAGGCCAGTCCACCAGCTGCTGGCGTTGGTCCTGGGTCAGGGCCAGCCAATGATCGAGCTTCAGCTTCACACCGCTGAGGTCGAGTTTGCGGCGCACACAGAGCGGAATACAACGCCAATTACCGATGAAATCTTGCTCGAAATCAAAACAATGGCTGGCGGATTGCATTGAACTGGCCATCAACCCGATACCTGGATGGTGTCAATGATGACAACCCGGAACCAGCAAAACAGCGATGTTCACGTTGTTACAAATTCAGATCATTGCGCTTCGCCATCTCCCTCGGAATGCTGCTTGGTATGAGCCATGGCTGGGTGGCCTCAGAAACTCTCAACACGGGTCACTTCGGCCTCATGAATGTTGTACAAACCGTTAATTCTGATACCGGTTTTGCTCCATTCAGTAGCGATTCGTACACAAGTTTTCCATACTGAAGTTCTGTTTAAAGAGTTTCTGTCGTGACAAGCAGCACCTCGTCCGCGGCCGGTCGCAGTCCAATCACCATCGCCGCCGGATTCCTCGGCGCTTTCATCGTCGGCTCGCTCGCTGTGCAGCTGGTGCGCAGCCAAACCGCCTCCGTGCCCGCAGGCGCCGCCGCTGTGGAACCAGTGATCGCCAGCCCCGCCACACTCTGGGCTCCCCTGGCTCAGCCAGACGTGATGGCGACCGCCCCCTCCCAAGCTCCAGTAGCCGTAGGGAACGCAGACCCGATCGTGACACCTGTGGTCGGCTCCGAAGCCACCCTCTGGGCTTCTCTGAGCGACCGTTGATCAGCTTGAAAGCGGCCGATGTGCATAGGGTGCCGCCATGTCTATGCGTCGTCGCCAGCTGCTGAACGCCTCTTCGGCCTTCACCCTGGCGGCTCTGCTGCGGCCACGAACCGTGGCAGCGGACGAAACCAGCTTCTGCGCCCCGGACAATCCACTTCAGGCGTTGATGGATGGCAACCGCCGCTTTCGCTCCGCTTGGCAGGCTGCCCAGAACGATCCGGAAGCCAACCTGAACGGGATCGATCACCTTCAACGTTGCTTTAATCCGCCGGATGCTCTGGCTGAAAATCAACAGCCCTGGGCCACAGTTCTCACCTGTTCCGACTCCCGCGTGTCTCCCGCCTGGGTGTTCGATACGACTCCTGGTGAGCTGTTTGTGATTCGCAGTGCCGGCAACACCGCTTTCACCGAAGCCGTCGCCTCGATCGAATACAGCGTCAGCGTGCTCAACACACCGTTGGTGATGGTGATGGGTCACAGCGGTTGCGGAGCCGTTCAAGCTGCCATGAACGAAGCATCGCTGACCCCTTCCCTTGAACAACTGGTCGCCCCGATCCGTCAGCAGGTCGTGGGCACCAGCAGCCTGGCAGAAGCGGTGAAACGCAATGCGCTCGGAACCAGCGAACAGCTGCTTCAGCACAGCGACACCCTTCGCCAGGCAAAGGCCGATGGTGCGATGAAACTGGTGGTCAGTTACTTCGACCTCGCCAGCGGGGCGGTGTCGCTGATCTGATGCCGGATGAATTAAGTCACCTCAACCGTCAAGGCGAAGTCCACATGGTGGAGGTCGGTAATCGACCAGCCACACGCAGGGAAGCCCATGCCAGTGGCGCCATCCGGATGGAAGCCACCACCCTGGCGATGGTCCAACGCGGTGAAACCCCCAAGGGCGATCTGCTTGCCGTGGCCCGCGTGGCCGCCATCCAGGCAGCCAAGCGCACCTGGGAACTGATTCCTCTTTGCCACCCCATTCCTCTCAGCGGTATGGACGTTGCCATCGAAGCGGATCCAGCCCTGCCGGGACTGAGCCTGAGCTGCTGCTGCCGCACCACCGGCAACACCGGTGTGGAGATGGAAGCGATGACCGCCGTGTCCGTCGGACTGCTGACGCTCTACGACATGCTTAAAGCTGTTGACCCCGCCATGACGATCGAAGCGGTGCAGCTTCAATCGAAAGAGGGAGGTCGAAACGGTGTCTGGAAACGCTGAGCCCTACGGCAAGGAGGGGCTACCCCTGGAGGACGCCCGTCAACGGGTTCTGACAGCAATCCAACCGATCAACTCGATCATCACGCTGCCGTTGCACGAAGCCCTCGGCCGCGTGAATGCATCGGCGTTGAGGGCCCCCGCAGCCGTACCGGGTTTCCGAGCCTCGATCATGGATGGCTACGCCTTAGGGCAAACCAGCCAGCCCAACATCGGCGACAGCTGGCAGCTAATGGGCCGCTCGGCTGCCGGCCAACCCTTCCATGCTGCGCTCTCCAGCTGCGAAGCCATTCGAATCCTTACGGGAGCTCCACTACCGAAAGGTGCCGGCTGGGTGCTGCCTCAGGAACTTGTGGCTTTGGAAGGCTCAACCCTTCGCCTGGTGAAAGAAGCCTCTGATCGGGCCTGGATTCGATCCGAAGATGAGGAATGTCGACCGGGAGACCTGCTTCTGGCGGCAGGCCAGCGGCTGGAGGCCGCCGATCTGGGACGCCTCGCCGGCTGTGGGATCGCAAAACTGCAACTTGTGGTGAAACCCAGGATTGGACTCCTGATCAGCGGTGATGAACTCGTTCCACCGGGCTCAGCGCGACACCCGGGTGCGATCTGGGAAAGCAACGGAACGCTGCTGGACACAATGCTGCGATCCCTTGGACAGTCGGTCACCCAGAGAAGGGTGGTGGCGGATCAGCCCGATGACCTGCGCCGCAGCCTGCGTGAACTGGCCACCGACTGCGATGTCGTGGTCAGCACCGGCGGCGTCTCCGCCGGCGACACCGACTGGATCCGATCCCTGGTGAGTGAGCTGGGAACAGTGAACTTCTGGAAACTGTTCCTACGCCCAGGACGCCCATTCGCCTTCGGCACGATCGGGGATGGCGTTCCATTTTTCGGACTGCCGGGTAACCCGGTTGCGGCAGCGATCACGGCGTTGCAACTGCTCTGGCCAGCCCTGCAGATCCTGGAAGGCCAGAGCGAACCGGAGCTGTTTCCCCGCGTGAAGGTTGAACTGGCCGACCCGCTGGTACGGCGGCCTGGCAGGCCGGAACTGGCCAGGGCCCGACTCGAAACCAACGCCGAAGGAATGCTGCTGGCCCGCGTGGATGGCTCCCAGGCGTCCTCCAGGATCGGCTCGCTGCAGAGGGCCGATCTGCTGTTGGAACTGCCGGCCGATGCTGGCTCGCTCGAAGCAGGGGCACAGCTCTGGGCCCAGGTGATCCGGCGGCGGATCTTTTAAGCGGCGGCAGGTCGAAAACAGCAGCGCTCCCAGCTGATGAGATGTCCCAGCGCATCAAAATGAATGTTGATCTGCTGAAACAGCTCAGCAGCGAGACGTCCACCGATCTCCAGGCTGAAAGCCGCCTCCGGAAGCACACTGGGCACTGAGAACACCAAACCGTCGGGCATCACTGCTGAGCAATCGTTGTGAAGCAATTGATGGGGGTCAAACGTCAGTGGTGAGGTGACCTCAACCGATACAAGCGCCCCGGGCTGCGGTCGCAGAATCTCCCGCTGGCCGGTCCAGCCCCGCAAAGGTTGCAGCAAGGCCTCGGGTGTCCCGCATTCGGGACGGTCGGGTTCGGGGTTGGAGCTGTTCTGACAGCGAAAGCCCACCGCTCCAACGCTCTGCAACTGCCAGCGACCGTTCAGCGGTTCCCAGAGCAACACCAGCATCGATCGAGATCGACCGCAGAACAGGTTGATCTCATGGCCAAAGCGTGAGCGCTCCACATCCAGCCCAAGGCTGGACTGACCACCCGCACCCAGGAACTGCCAGCAAACGCCACCGGCGTTATAAGTCGCTCGGCTGATGGGGTATGTGGCCTTTCCACCGGGGGCAAACGCCAGACCAGACCCATCCCAGACCCCGTGGTCGTCATCGGTGAAGGAAATCGCATAGGTGGTGGGATCAATCCGTCGCGCGGGAACCTGCAGGTCGAGCCGATTGCTGCCGTCCCGCTCGAACCAATGGCCGCATCCTTGCCAGCGACCAGCAAAATTCCGGCGATTCAGGGCCCATTGATCAGTCATCTCCATGACGACATCAAACAGTCGATCTCCTTAGGGTCGCCGCCAGCAGCGAGCTCAGCCATGAACCTGACCATCATTGGCTGCGGTTATGTGGGCCTGGCCCTGGCTCAGCGGCTGCAGCCGAGGCGACCGCAGTTGAGGCTGACGCTGACCACCACCAGCAACGAGCGACTGGAGGAGCTCACTCCCCTCGCCGATCGGGTTCAGAGGTGCGACGCCACCGAGCCAACCCAACTGCTGGAGGTCCTGCGGGACTGCAATAGCGCCGTGTTCTGCCTCGCTCCGAAGGGAAATCGCCAGGTGGATGCCAACGGTTACCACCACACCTTCGTCGACAGCTTCACCTGCCTCAAGTCGCTGTTGCCACAGCTGCCCAATCTGCGGCAGATCCTCTACACGGGCAGTTGCTCGGTGTACGGCGATGCCCAAGGTGACTGGGTCGATGAACAGACCACTCCCGAACCGGGCGCTGGCCATGGAGACGTTCTCTGGCAAAGCGAGCAACTGCTCAACGCCATCTGTGAGCGACAGGTGTGCATCCTGCGGCTGGGGGCACTGCACGGTCCCGGTCGTGATCTCGATCGCCGCTTACGCGGACTCTCGGGACTGGAACGCCCCGGCAGCGGAAGCTCATTCAGTCACTGGATTCACGTGGATGACGCGGCCGGTGCCTTGGAAGCAGCCCTCGACGGCGAATGGACCGGCGTGGTCAACGTGGTCAACGACGAACCGATCCGACTGCGCGATCTTGTGGCCAGGAGCTTGAGCCGCCAGGGACTGGCACCGGTGCGCTGGCTTGGAGAACAGGAGCCGCACCCGGAGGGACGCCGGATCCGCAACAGGCGACTGAAACAGCTGGGGTATCGACTGCAGCACCCGACGCTGGATCAAAGCGGGGTGTTCTCCTCCAGCCAGATGCCCTGATCAGCGCACCACTCCCGCTTCCAGAACGGAGCGTGATGCTTGAGCTGTTCCAACAGCGCTGCTGAACAGCGCTGTGCCGCCCCCCTCCGATCCGCCTGCACCGCCACGAGCACAACCGGCTCCCCTGGTACGAGCCGTCCCACCCGGTGAAGCACCAGGATTGCTCCGGCTCCATACTCCTGCTGCAGCTGAACGGCCATCCGTGTGATCTGGCGTTCGCACAATCCCGGGTAATGCTCCAGCTCGAGGGCCTGCAATGGCCGGCCATCCATGGCCGTTGAACGCACGCGACCAACGAACACCGCCGCCGCCGCTTCATGACCAGACCATTGCGCAAGCTCCTGCCAGGGATCAAAGCCGGCCAAGCGGATTTCCACATGGATCAACCCCACGGTTCAACCTCCGGTGAACGGAGGAAGGAAGGCCAGTTCATCACCAGCCTGCAGGGGCTGGTCAGCATCCACCAGCTCTTGATTCACGGCGATGCTGATGCCTTGCAGGGACCCGAGCTTCAGGAGATTCCAGACAGCCCTTGGGGTGGCGTAGTCCGATGACCAAGACAGAGCACGCTCACTCCAACCAGCTCTTTCGCGCAACGACGCGAACAACAACACCTGCAGCATCCGGACCGACGCGGATCAGGCGGTTCTAGCGTCCGGAGTCATCGCAGTTGTGCCGTGGGCCTCGCCATCGCACTGCTAACAATCTCCGATACCCGCACTCTCGCGGACGATGCCAGTGGCAATCGGCTGCAACTATGCCTCGAGCAAGCGGGTCATCGCTTGAGTGAGCGAATGCTCTGCGCGGATGACCGCTATCGGATCCGCGCTGAGCTAAGCCGCTGGATCGCCGACCCAAGCGTCGATGTGGTGATCACCAGCGGTGGCACAGGCCTGACGGGCCGCGATGGCACCCCCGAAGCGGTGGAGCCTCTGCTGGACAAAACCATCGACGGTTTCGGTGAATTGTTCCGTGTGCTCTCCTTCGAGAGCATCGGGACCAGCACCCTTCAGAGCCGCTGCCTGGCGGGGGTTGCCAATGGCACGTTTGTGTTCGTGCTGCCTGGATCTCTCGATGCCGTAACAACGGCCTGGGAGCGGCTGATCCACGCCCAACTGGATGCTGAGACCCGGCCCTGCAACCTTGCACAGCTGCGCGATCGCCTGAAGGAATGAACCCCTCGCTCAGAAGGGAATCGGCATTGTGACCGCCGCCGGCGTTGGCATACAGGCCTCCACCTGGTGCTCAATCACATCCCCCACGACCACGATGGATGGAGACTTGAACGCCTGGGCCCTGGCTTGGGCTGCAACATTCTCAAGGGTGGCCTTGAGACAGCGCTGGCCGACCACAGTGCCCTGTTGGATCACGGCAACGGGTGTTTGAGGGGACAGACCCCCAGCCATGAGTTCCTCGGCGATGCGAGGCAGATTGTGCAGACCCATGTAGATCACCAAGCCATCACTGGCTGCAGCGAGGGAGCTCCAGTTCACCGAAGGGCGGCGCTTGTCGATCTCCTCATGACCGGTGACGAAGGTGACCGAAGAGCCCGCGCGGCGGTGGGTCACAGGAATTCCGACATAGGCAGGTGCCGCAATGCCGGCAGTTACGCCAGGAACCACCTCCACGGAGATGCCCCGTTTAGCCAGATAAGCGGCTTCCTCTCCACCACGACCGAAGAGAAAGGGATCGCCTCCCTTCAGGCGCACCACTACAGCATGGTGCTGGGCCATCTCCACCAGTACGGCATTGGTACTGGGCTGGGGCACCGAGTGATGGCCGCGGCGCTTACCGACAAACCGCCTTACGCACCCCTTGGGGACAAGATCCAAGACCTCCTTCGGCACAAGCGAGTCATAAACAAGCGCATCGCAATGGCTGAGAAGGCGCTGGGCCTTCACCGTGAGCAACTCGGGATCCCCGGGACCGGCACCCACCAGATAGACGGTTCCGGTTTGATGCGCAGTGGTCACGGAAGAGCAGCAAGAAGATCGATCAGGACTTGACGGGTCAGCGGGTGCTCAAGCAGTGGAGGCATTCCTCCAGCCTCTCGTAAGGCCTCTGTAATCCGGTTAGGAGCGAGGGCGAGGGGGACTGGAACAGCGGTTGGATGGCTGAGGAGGTAATCAGGCCAACGATCAAAAGGGACGAGCAGCGGATCCAGACGAGAGGCCAGGACTGCTAAGAAACGGTCAGCAACTCCGGCCCGCAGGGGGTGATGCACCAGAACACTTTCGTCGCAGAGCTCGGCCTGCAACGCAGTGGCCACCGATATCCACCACTGCGGCCATGCACCAAGGAAAGGCAACATGGTGACCTCAGCTCCACCGGCGCGCAGGCGATCGCGAATGGCCGGAACATCGGTGCACACATGCGCACCAGGCCAAAGCAGAAGGGGCACAAGCCAGGCTGGGCGGTCGGGGGGAGCTGGAATCGTGTCTTCGGCAGTAAGCACGTCCAACTGAACGGGGACCCCACGAATGCGCTGCAGCTCATCGACAAGTGTCGTCAGACACATGGGAATTTCACCCCCACTACGGCCGTGCACTACCAAGCGGAGGGAGCGTGGAGAACCCTTCGAAGAGCCATTCCGTAGCAATGGCCACGGATCGATAGCCGTGCCGACTGGTGTCATCAGTCTGTTGTAAACACGGATGGGCCCATGGCGCCTCGCCGCAATACCGATCGTGCTGCATGGGAGACCCGCTCCCGGCGTGAACCGTTGACCCGAAGCATGCACCGGATCGAGCAGGGACCAGGCAGAGATGACGGCCGGAACAGGCGATACGACCGGAGTGGCGTCGAGAGCGAGCTTGACCGAGACATCGCCGCCATGAAGCGGGTTTGGCAAATGATCCGCGCTGGTGCAGTGCGGATGATTGGCGAAATTGGACGCCAATACTGAAACAACAGAGATGGGTCTTCTACGGCTCATCAGGAACGCTGAGATGTAGCCATGGCGACAAATCGTGGGGTCGACCCATCTTCGCGATGGAACCAGAAAAATGTTCCCGTCGCTACGGACCAGTGTCCCGAAAGACGGTTTTATTCACCTTATTAAGCGCTCCTTTTTCATTTTGAGGCGCTCCAGGTCTTCGGGCCCTATGGACTGATCAACCTCTTTTTTTGATCGATCGGTTCGCCCTCTCGTAACGCAGATCATGACCCTCAGCTCCCCAGCCAGGCCCTATCTGGATGGCAAAAAGCTCAACAAAATTGAAAAAAACAAAGCAGCCAAAGATGGCCTGCTCGTTGGTAGTGAGATTGAAAAATTTGCAGAACTCGGCTGGGAACAAGTCGATAAAACCGACTTAGAACTTCGGCTTAAGTGGTATGGGATGTTCTGGCGCCCGAAAACACCTGGGAGATTCATGTTGCGTCTGCGGGTTCCCAATGGCGTGCTCTCAGCGAGCCAACTACGCGTGGTTGCTTCCATTGTTGAGCGTTATGGAGATAACGGCAGCTGCGACATCACCACACGCCAAAATCTTCAGTTGCGTGGCATCCTTCTGGGAGATCTTCCAGAGATACTCAGACGACTCAAAGAAGCTGGCCTCAGCACCATTCAGTCTGGTTTCGATAACCCTCGCAACGTCACCGGCAACCCGTTAGCCGGGATCGATCCCAACGAGATCGTGGATACGCGGCCGTACACAACTGAACTTGAGAATTTCCTCACCAACAACTACCAGGGGAACTCCGAATATTCCAATCTGCCGCGAAAGTGGAATACCGCAGTTGCTGGCGCCAAAGACAACTTTCTGCTTCATAACGACATCGCCTTTCACCCCGTTGAGCTCAACGGGGTGATGGGTTTCGGCGTCTGGATCGGCGGGATTCTTTCCTCCCAGATGAATGCTTATGCCGTTCCTCTCAACGCCTGGGTGAAGCCGGATGAAATCTGCAAGATGACGGATACCATCATCCGCCTGTGGCGTGACAACGGCGAGCGAAACGCACGACCCAAAGGACGGTTCCGCCTCTACTTGGATCAGGTGGGTCATGAAGAGTTCCGCAACCAGGTTGAAGAATTGTTCGGAGAGCTGACACCGGATCCCGGATCCGTGTTTGATCATTCTCCCCGTTCGCATTACGGGATCCACCCGCAGAAACAGGACGGCATCTTTTTTGCGGGCCTGCACGTTCCCGTGGGTCGCCTGACGGGCCAAGATCTGCAGGATCTGGCGACCGCCAGTCTCAACTACGGCAGTGGCGAAGTCCGACTCACGGAAGAACAGAACATGATCATCGTCGGCCTGACCGGCGACAAGATCGATGCTTTCAAAGCCGACGCACTGGTGCAGCGTTTCCCACTTGAACCCGGAACCATGGCGGCAGGTACGGTCTCCTGCACAGGGAATACCTATTGCGGCTTCGCCTTAACCAACACAAAGGATCAAGCCCTCAAGGCTGCAACGGAGCTGGACAAGGAACTCAATCTTTCAGCACACCTGAAAATTCATTGGACCGGCTGCCCGAACACCTGCGGACAGGCCTACATGGGTGCCATTGGACTCACTGGTACCAAAGCCAAAAACAGTGAAGGTGTCATGGGCGAGGCCTACACCTTGACCCTCGGTGGTTCCCAGGGACCCAACCCAAGTGTCGGTGAATTGCATCGCAAAGGAATCCCTGCCGATGAAATCAAAGATGCCTTGAAACAGGTGCTAATCGAAAAATTTGGAGCGACTCCAAAGGCTTGATCAATAGCCAACCGCAAAGACGCATTTTCTCGTTGCGTCAACTGGCTGATCGCCAGTGGCGGAGACGGAATCGCCTTCAACCATCAGGGCGGCAGCTCTGACTTTTTTCATGACTGATGCACCGCATCAGCGGTTGAATTCAGCTCATTCATTCCAGTTAGCACACTCATCCGATGGACTACGTCCTTCCCAATGAGCTCGTCGACGGCATGATTGCCGCCGGCGGCAAAAAGGCCACAGTCAGCATCAAGAATTTGCTGATCCGTGGATTCTATTCCGGCGCCATTCTTGGCCTGGCCGTGATCCTGGCCCTCACCGTGGGCATCCTCACGAAGCTTCCATTCGTCGGCTCGCTGTTGTTCCCCTTCGGTTTCGCCAGCATCGTGCTGTTTGGCATGGAGCTTGTTACCGGTAACTTCGCCTTGCTTCCCATGGCCACCTGGGCCGGCAAGAGCTCTTGGGGAGCTACTTTCCGCAATTGGGTGTGGGTGTGGATCGGCAACTGGATCGGTACAGCCGTCGTAGCCCTGATCATGGCCATCAGCCTGACCAGCGGAACACTTGATGGTGCAGCTGACAACGTTGGCCCGCCAATTTGGGATGCCGTTGCTCAGAAAATCATTGCCCTCAACCAGAACAACGTTGAGACAAAGTACGAAGCGTTAGGCAGCATGGGCTTTATCCTCGCGTTTCTACGCGGTGTGGTTGCCAACTGGCTTGTGTGTCTTGGCGTAACCATGGCCCTGGTAAGCAAGAGCGTTCCGGGCAAATTGTTGGCTTGCTGGCTGCCGATCACCGCCTTCCAATCCATGGGCATGGAACACATTGTTGTGAATCAGTTCCTGCATACCGCCGGGCCGATCCTTGGTTCTGGAGTGCCCATCATCAAGGTGATTTTCTGGAACTTCCTGCCTGTCACCCTCGGAAATATTGTTGGCGGCATGGTTTTCATTGGCTTGCTCTTCTACAGCACCCACCGCACACCCATGGAGAACGTGCTTCCGAACGTGCTCGATGAAAAACTGGAGCGTGAACTTGCTGCCGAGCTTGGCGCCCGCTGACCCATCCATGAGTATTGACGAAGCCGCAATCTGGGAGCGGCTCGCCAATTCACGCAGGGCGCCTCTGGAGCCCGACTGGCTGGGGGAGGTCTACTCACCCAGCCTTTCTGTTGATCTGCGCCGAACCCTCAGCGAAAAGCTTGGAATGCTGGCCGATCGTGGCTGGCCTTTCATTGATCGATTGCTTCAACGCCATGGAGAGCTACCCGATTTGGTGATGGCGGCGGGTCTCTGCCATCAAATCGAAGCCCGCGATTGGTTGCTGGATTTGCTGGAACGCAGCCGCGACAACAACTCCATCCATCTGATGACCGTTCAAGCCCTCGGTTGTTGGGGCGCAGAGGTACCCACTTCTGTGGTGAACCAATGCCTGCAGCACCCAGGCCAGGAGCATCGACTCGCCGGACTCAAGCTGCTGGAGTTCCGCTCTCACTGCCTTACGGACAGCGAACTCCTGCAGTTCTGCCGCGAAGCTCTCGACGATTTCCGGGACCCTGTGGCCATCGCGGCCATCCGCGTGCTGCAGCGTCGTGACGGCACAACCATCAGTGCTCGGCTGGCCGAGCTGTGTCGCGTTGGCTCCGATGGCGTAGCCGACGCCGCATTTCGGGCCCTGAGCTGCATCGCCACCAGCGACAGCCAACAATTTCTTCTGGAACTCAGCCAAACATTGCAAGATGAATCACGACGCAAACTGGCTAGCCAAAAACTCAACGAACAATTCAGAGCATAAAAAGCCCAGCAAATGCTGAGCTTTAGAAACGCCTCAACAATTAATTAAATCACCATTTCTTATAGGGAATAAATTTCCCGAACATCGTAATTTTTACACGATTACCCTTGGTATCTTCAACTTTATCAACATCAAGAGTGAGATCAATCGCACTCATGATGCCATCACCAAACTGCTCTTGAATGACATCTTTGAGAGGCATGCCATACATCTGCATGATCTCGTAGAAGCGATAGATCAGCGGATCATTCGGGATCGCTGGATCGAGACTGCCCTTGGTGGGGTACTCCTGCAAAGCCGAGGTGATCGCCGGATCCAATGGCAGAAGATCCGGCAACTTCTCAGCCTCTTGCTCCGATGCTGTGGCCTGGCCATAAAACATTGAAGCAATCCAGAATTAATCCATGCCTAAAGGAGTTTCTCAATCAGGAAAGCTCACCCCCTTGGCCTTCTTCGCAGCCATCAACGTGGCAGTCACAGTGTCCTGCAAAGGAGCTGCCAGAGATGGCGCGCTGGGCGCAGGAAAACAGTCATTATTGGATAGTAGAAATCGTCACCGCCTCAAAAAGAACATTCCACCTCAGAATGTCACAGCAACAGTGAAATTGTCCGGCAGTGCAACCAAAAGGAATGCAGCCATCGCGACCAAACTGAACATGGAATTTGGCTGTATTAAGCACATCAATTCCCCCGCCAATTGCTCAAGACTGAAGTTCGTTGCACGACCATATGAGCTCCCTATTCCGCTCAATTTCAACCTTGCTGACCAGCAGGCAGCTCAACGCCACGAACACCGCGACCCTCGTGTTGGAGCGGCTGTACTACGCCGAAGGGCGCCACGACTCCAGCCATCCCCTTCACGGCAAATTTAATGGACTCTCCGTGACCGAACAGGCTTGATACAGCGTCAATTGGTATCAATCACTACGTCTTAAAGGTCATGCGCTCCTGAACACTGCGAAAGTTCCTTATACAGCCGGTGACCAGCACGTTGTCCAGCGGTCGCGAGCGCTTCAAACAACATCTGCGCAAGGTTGGCAGCGGAGAGCACACCAGCAAGGGCATGACCCGCGAAGAGGCTGCGGATGCACTCGACATGATGTTGCACGGGGAAGCAAGCCCGGCCCAGATCGGTGCCTTTCTGATCGCGCATCGGATTCGTCGACCTGAGCCCCAGGAACTCACCGGCATGTTGGACACCTACCGGAGGCTGGGTCCGGTGATCACTAGCCAAGACGGGCGGCCAGCACCCCTCTGTTTTGGGATGCCCTACGACGGACGCTCGCGAACAGCCCCGATCTACCCGCTGACCACCCTGGTGCTGCTCGCCTGTGGTCAGCCCGTGGTGCTGCAGGGCGGCGACCGCATGCCGATCAAATACGGCGTGAACGCCATCGATCTGTTTGACGCTCTGGGCCTTGATCTGAGGGGGCTTGGGTTGGACACGGTGCAGCAGGGCTTCGACGACCAAGGCTTTGCCCTGATCCATCAACCGGATCACTTTCCGATCGCTGAAACTCTGATCACCTATCGAGAGGAGTTGGGCAGGAGGCCACCGGTAGCCAGCTTGGAACTGATCTGGACTCCGCACCAAGGCCGGCATCTTCTGGTGAGCGGCTTTGTGCATCCGCCCACCGAAAGCCGAGCCTGGAAGGCCCTGAAGCTGGCAGAAGAAACCGACCTCCTCACCGTGAAGGGGCTTGAGGGAAGCATAGATCTGCCGATCGGACGCGCCTGCATCACCGCACGGGTGCGCAACGGCGAAGCCGAACGATTGATCCTCCATCCACGAGATCACGGCTGCCATCACGCCGACGCGGAATGGACGGATATCGACAGCTGGCATAACCAGGGCCTTGAAGCCCTGAACGGCCATGGACCCCTGAGTAACGCCGTGCGCTGGAACGCTGCTGCCTACCTCTGGTTTTCAGGAAAGACCGACAGCCTTGAGGCTGGGATCAAACTGGCCGAAACGATTCTGGAGACGGGCCAGGCTGCCGCCCAGCTGGTGCAACTTCAGGACTGGCGCAAGGGCTTGTCCATTCGATAACGCTCGAAAGGAACACCGGCAATGGCAATGATTTCAGGAGCCACAACACGCCAGCCCCGGCGCTCCAGCAGCGGACGACTCAACTGACTGGCTTCCGTACACAACCGTTCCACGCCTTCCGCCTGAGCCTCCATCTCGATCTGTCGAAGCAAAGCTGTTCCATGGCCCTGCCGAGCCGCGCAACCACGGCAGTACAACAACGACAGCCGATCCTTTGGATGGCGGATGGCGAACGCTGCATCGTTGCCGCTGATCCAGCCGCTCCCCTCCGCAAACGTGCGATCCAGCACCCCGGGCAACCAGGCCAGAGCAGCCCAGGCGTTCACCTGCTGATCGGAGTAGAGAGCCGGGGCCTGACTTTCCACTGCATCGGCATAGATCCCACGCAGCAGAGATGCATCGGCAGATTGAATCGGCCGCAGAGCCATGCCATCAAGCCTGTGGGAATGTGAGTCTCACCCGCCCGCTGGTCGCCTTGCAGCGCCGCCGCATCCCAACCCTGCTGAGCACGTTCCTGACGCTGCTGAATGACCGGCTCAGCGAAAGCATTTTTCTGCCGTTGCTCCCCTTTCTGCTGGCGGATTTCAGCAGCAGTGGCAGCACGGTCGGGCTGCTTTCGGGCACCTATGCCCTGTCCCAGTTCGCAGTGGCACCTCTAATCGGAGCCCTGAGCGATCGCTTCGGCCGCCGACCGGTCATCACCGTCTGCGTTGCTGGTTCGGTAGTGGGCATGGGTCTCTTCGCGATCACCCTGACGCTGCCCTGGCAGGAGATCTGGCCGGGAGCCACCGCTGCAGGCCTGCCCCTGGCACTGCTCTTCCTCGCTCGAATCATCGATGGCATGAGCGGCGGCACGGCCGCTACCGCAACAGCGGTCCTTGCCGACATCACCACACCGGAAAACCGCGCAAAAGCCTTTGGACTGATCGGTGTCGCCTTCGGTCTGGGCTTCGCCCTGGGCCCTGGCCTGGGGGGCCTGCTCGGTGAAATGAACCGCATCCTTCCGGCATGGGGGGCCACCGGCTTCGCCGCAGTGAATCTGGTGATGGTGAGCCTTCTCCTGCCGGAGACCCATCCGCTTGAAGCCCGCAAGCCACTGCCGCGCAAACGGGCTCTCAATCCCGTATCGCTGCTGCAAAGCGTTTTTGCTCAGAGCGATGTGAGGCGTCTGGCCTTGGCCTTTTTCGGCTTTTTCATGGCCTTCAACGGCTTCACAACCATTCTGGTGCTGTATCTCCGTAACTCGTTCAACTGGACCGAAGGCATGGCAGGTGCAGCATTCGCCCTGGTAGGGGTGATCGCCATGATCGTGCAAGGAGGTCTGATCGGCCCCCTTGTGAAGCGGTTTGGAGAACTGCGCCTCACCCTGACTGGCCTCGGTCTGCTCACGGTGGGGTGTGTGCTGGTTCCAATGGCCACCGTGGAGACTTCCATGCCTGTGATTTACAGCGCCGTGGCCCTGCTAGCACTGGGCACCGGTCTGGTCACCCCCTGCCTGCGCGCCCTGGTCTCCAGAAAACTGAACCGGGATGGGCAAGGCGCCGCCCTAGGAGGTCTCCAGGGCCTCCAGAGCCTCGGCACATTCCTTGGGGCTTCTGCCGCCGGTTTCAGTTACGACCGCCTGGGCCAGACCAGTCCTTTCTGGATCGGAGCCGCCGTGCTCATCGGGGTCGCTTTTCTGGTGGCTGGCCGTCCCCAGGGAGGTCAACTGGAACACCAAATCTGATTGCTACGTTGCAGTTCTGACAACAACAGTTCCACCAGCCATCCCATGAGTTCCGATCTGCTGAGTCCGGATCGCTACATCAACCGTGAGCTGAGCTGGATCGCCTTCAACGAGCGAGTCCTCGCTCAGGCACTCGATCAACGCACCCCCCTGCTTGATCAGGCGAAATTCAGTGCCATCTTCAGCAACAACCTCGATGAATTCTTCATGGTGCGAGTGGCATCCCTGAAGTCTCAGGTGGAAGCCGGAATCACCAAGCCCAGCGAAGACGGCAAGACGCCTCTTGAACAGCTG
>QCUM01000010.1 GCA_003210735.1 Synechococcus sp. AG-679-D13 | reverse complement strand
TGGAACGCCTGATGTCGGGTTGGCGGTCTGAAGACCCGGTCAGTCTCTTTTGTGACCGAGGTCAGGTGGTGTTTCTGGCCGCTGATCAGATGGTCACCAGTCGCACCTTGGAAGGCACCTATCCCAATTATCGCCAGTTGATCCCAGATGGTTTCACGCGCAGCCTTGGAATGGATCGACGGGGACTGATCGCAGCTTTGGAGCGGATTGCCGTTCTGGCGGATCAGCACAACAACGTGGTCAAATTCAGCAGCCAACCTGATCAGGGAGTCGTGCTGCTCAGTGCTGATGCTCAGGACGTGGGAAGTGGTTCGGAATCTCTGGCGGCAGAGCTCAGCGGTGATGCCATTCAGATTGCCTTCAACGTTCGCTATCTGCTTGATGGCCTCAAGGCCACCGCTGGTGAAAGGGTGATGCTGCACTGCAATGCCCCCACAACTCCCGCAGTGCTTCGTCCTCAGGAGGAAGAAGGTGGTTTCACCTACCTGGTGATGCCGGTTCAGATCCGCTCCTGATGTGACGCTCCCTGATCAGCTGTTGCTCAGTGATCTGCTGAATCACACGGTGCGTTGTGATCTCGGCCTGGATCATGGTCCTGGACTGATGGCTTGGATGCATCCTCCTGTGCATCGTCTGCTCGGCTGGGTTAGTCGTCCTTCCGCGTTGCGGATGAGCCGAGAGGTTTGGAGGTTGGATCAGTGCTGTGGCCTAACGGATCAGCAGGTGTTTGTGCGCGGTGAGCCGGCCAGCACCGATCTTGTGATCCTGGAGCAGCTGCCCACCTTGATGGATGCCGCGTTGCTGGATCGCTACGGCGAACGCATTGGCACTCTTGTGGATTTTGTTTTTGAACCGGCAACCGGTGCGATTCGCCACTATCTGATCGCCCGCAGCGATCCCCGATTGCCGGGGACGTCTCGCTGGCGTCTGTCGCCGGATCGCATCCAGGATCAGCAGGCTGGCGCCGTTAGCACTGGCTTGCAGACCCTCGATGACCTGCCTTTGGCTCGTTCGAGTGTTCGTCAGGACCTGTTGCAGCGCACCCAGCGCTGGCGCGATCAGCTTCGGGATATGGGCGATCGGGCTGGCGATCGACTCGAGGGTTGGTTGGAGGAGGCTCCCTGGGATGAGCCGGACGAGCAACGTCGCGTCGAAGTGCGACGGAGTGGAGCAAAGGAGGTCTGGGATGACGATGACTGGCCGGATCGTCCCCGTCATCGGGATGAAGACCCCTGGGTTTGATCCCGCTGTCGGCAACACTGGGAGGAGCTTTGGTTCGTCCTGGGTGTCTTCCACTGCATACGACGTCAACGCGGCTCTGAAACAGGAAGGTCTCAAGCCGACCGATTGGGAGGAAATCTGCCGGCGACTGAAACGTGAACCCAACCGCGCCGAGCTCGGGATGTTCGGGGTGATGTGGTCCGAACACTGCTGTTATCGGAATTCACGACCGTTATTGAGCGGCTTTCCGACGGAGGGACCCAGGATTCTGGTGGGACCCGGTGAAAATGCCGGAGTGGTGGATCTGGGCGATGGCCATCGCCTCGCTTTCAAGATTGAAAGTCATAACCATCCCTCTGCCGTGGAGCCTTTTCAGGGTGCGGCGACCGGTGTAGGTGGCATCCTGCGCGACATCTTCACGATGGGGGCTCGGCCGATTGCATTGCTCAATGCTTTGCGTTTCGGCCCGCTGGAAGATCCCGCCAATGTGGGTTTGATACAGGGTGTGGTGGCCGGCATTGCCCATTACGGCAATTGCGTCGGTGTGCCCACCGTCGGTGGTGAAGTGGCCTTCGATCCCTCCTATTCCGGCAATCCTCTGGTGAATGCGATGGCCCTTGGTCTGATGGAGACCGAGGAGATCGTGAAATCCGGTGCACAGGGCATTGGTAACCCCGTTGTTTACGTCGGCAGCACCACCGGACGGGACGGTATGGGGGGTGCCAGCTTTGCCAGCGCGGAGCTCAGTGCTGATTCTCTCGATGATCGTCCAGCGGTTCAGGTGGGTGATCCCTTCCTGGAAAAGGGGCTTATTGAGGCCTGTCTCGAGGCTTTCGCCAGTGGTGATGTGGTCGCTGCTCAAGATATGGGTGCTGCTGGTCTGACCTGCAGTTGTTCCGAAATGGCAGCGAAGGGTGGACTTGGCGTGGAGCTGGATCTGGATCGTGTTCCTGCCCGGGAGCAAGGGATGACGGCTTATGAGTTTTTGCTGTCCGAGTCCCAGGAACGGATGCTGTTTGTGGTCAAGGCCGGTCGTGAGGAGGCACTGATGCAGCGATTCCGGCGCTGGGGGTTGCAGGCGGCAGTGGTAGGTCGGGTGCTGGAGGAGCCGATCGTGCGGGTGCTGCACCAGGGCTCCGTGGCGGCGGAAGTGCCGGCCACTGCCCTTGCGGATGACACACCGATCGAGAAGCACGCACTCTTGGAGGAGCCCCCCGCGGATCTTCAGGAGCTCTGGCAATGGCGGGAACAGCAGTTGCCTGAACTCACGGATCCTGGTGCTGCTCTCCTCCGCCTTTTGGACGACCCCACCATTGCAAGCAAGCGTTGGGTTCACCGTCAGTACGACCAGCAGGTTCTGGCCAATACGGTGGTGTCCTCCGGTGCTGCTGATGCCGCAGTGGTGCGGCTAAGGCCTCAGCAGGGAGATGGATCCCTTTCCAGCTCAAAGCGGGGCGTGGCCGCAACAGTCGACTGCCCCAACCGTTGGGTGGCCCTTGATCCCGAACGCGGTGCCCAGGCGGCTGTCGCTGAAGCAGCCCGCAACCTCAGCTGCGTCGGTGCGGAACCTCTGGCGGTAACGGACAACCTCAATTTCCCGTCTCCAGAGACACCGAAGGGCTTTTGGCAGCTGGCCATGGCGTGTCGCGGGATCTCAGATGCCTGTCGCGCCCTGAATACCCCAGTGACCGGTGGGAACGTTTCCCTCTACAACGAGACCAAGAGGCCTGATGGCACCGTTCAGCCAATTCACCCAACACCTGTGATCGGGATGGTGGGTGGTGTTGATGACATCGAGCAGGTGACTGGGCTGGGCTGGCGTCAGCCAGACGACCTGCTTTATCTGATCGGTGTTCCGCCCAGTGATCTCGATGATCCCTGTTTGGGTCTTGCCGGTAGTGCGTATCAGGAGCAATGCGTCGGTTCTCTGGCTGGTCGTCCTCCGCAGACAGATCTGGTGCGTGAGGCGGCGGCTGGACAACTGGTCCGGGAAGCCATCAGCCAGGGGCTACTCGCATCAGCCCACGATTGCAGCGAGGGAGGTTTGGCAGTGGCTCTGGCGGAATCCTCGATCGCTTCGGATTGGGGGATCGACGTGAAGCTCAACACGGGCCAGGCTCGTTTGGACCGAGTGCTCTTCGCCGAAGGTGGTCATCGGTTCATTGTGTCGGTGAAAGCCGAACAACAGTCGGGATGGGATCGGTTGATCCGTTCCCAACCTCACCTGAACGTGACTTATATCGGTGCAGTCTCAGATCGGACGCGCTTCACCATTCAATCCGGAACAGAGGTGCATCTGGATCTCGAACTCGAAGCATGCCGATCGGCGTTTAGTAATGCTCTTCCCCGACGGATTAATTCCGATTGACGAGGTTTTGAATCTGCCTTTGGCATCAGCCAGGGTTATCACTTTTCTAATTTTTTTGTCAACGGATTCATCATGTGCGGCATTATCGGAATGTTCTGTGTTGAAGCGGCTAATCAGCAGATCTATGACAATCTGCTGCTGCTTCAGCACCGGGGTCAGGATTCAGCTGGCATCGTCACGATGGATCGCCATACGTTTTATTCACATAAGGAACGGGGGCGTGTTCGGGAAGCTTTCAGAACACGAGATATGCGAAAACTGCTCGGGAATGCAGGCATTGGTCATGTTCGTTATGCCACCCGTGGTGCCGCTGCTGCTGAAGGAGAGGTGCAACCGTTTTATGTCAATGCTCCTTACGGCATCAGTTTTGTTCACAACGGCAATCTGACCAACACCCATCAGATTGAACAGGATCTTTTTAAGATTGATCGACGCCATACCAATTCCACCAGTGATACAGAGATGCTGGTGAATGTTCTGGCAACAGAGATTCAGTCGCAGATCACAAGTAGTGATCTCACACCCGATCAATTATTCAACGCGGTTGCATCTCTCCACCATCGGGTGGAAGGGTCCTATGCAGCGATTGCGTTGATTGCTGGTCACGGCATGCTGGCTTTTAGAGATCCCTTCGGAATCCGCCCTCTCATTCTGGGTTGTCGCACATCAGAAAAGGGTCGTGATGAATGGATCGTTGCCAGTGAATCGCTGGTGATTGAAAACAGTGGTTATGAGATTATCCGTGACGTGAATCCGGGTGAGGCTGTTTTCATTGATGCCGATGCCAATTTGCATCAGCGGCAATGTGCTGATTCACCACGTTTGATTCCCTGTGCTTTTGAGTATGTCTATCTGGCACGGCCTGATTCGGTGATGAATGGTATTTCTGTGTATGAATCACGGTTGCGAATGGGTGATCGTTTGGCGGAAACAATCGCTGCTGCACTTCCCGCCGGTGATATCGATGTGGTGATGCCGATTCCAGATTCGGCAAGACCTTCGGCCATGCAGGTTGCTCAAAAACTTGGTTTGGAATATCGGGAAGGTTTTTATAAGAATCGCTATGTTGGTCGAACGTTCATTATGCCTGGCCAAGCAGAGCGTAAAAAATCTGTTCGGCAGAAGCTGAATGCGCTTGGAACTGAATTTGCTGGCAAGAATGTGCTGATTGTGGATGATTCGATCGTTCGGGGAACAACCTCTCGGGAAATTGTTCAGATGGCACGTTCAGCTGGCGCCAATAAGGTCACCTTTACATCGGCTGCTCCACCGGTTCGCTTTCCAAATGTGTATGGAATTAATATGCCTACTCGACATGAATTGTTGGCTTATGGACGCAGTGAAGAGGATATTTCCAGGATTCTTGGCGCCGATCATGTGGTTTATCAGACCGTTGAAAATCTTTTGGCCAGTATTGTTGAAAAAACAGAAATCAAGGATCTCGAGATGTCCTGTTTTGATGGTCACTATGTGACAGGGGGTATTGACGAGGCTTATTTCGAGTGGTTGGAGGCGAATTGCACCTCGTAATCAGAGATGGATTGTGCTGATCAGTTCCAGGATTGTTTCGTTTTTTTGAAGTGAGAGCTGATCGCTGAATTCGGCACCGGGTTCCACCGTTTCCAGGCTGTTTGGATCAAGCCGACCATGACGCCCGTTGCTTGTCACGATTCCGGTGATGTCGTCCAAGCTGCTGAAGCCCACCAGCCGGTCTGTTTCGTTGCTGAGGCTTACGGCGATTGTGCCCAGATCGCCCCGTTGGCTGTAGCGGAGTTCTGAGGTGTTGATGCGGACAACAGCACCTGCGCTGCTCATCAGGAGGAGTTGCGGTTGTTCGGGGGTTATTGCACCGATGAGTTCTTCTCCTGGCAGTCGACGCATGGTCATCGGGCCCTGTGCCAACTTTCCCATCAGCGGCAGTGTGGCTTCGTTGACGGGCAACCGAAGAATTCGACCGATATCACTGATCAACAGCAGCTCGTGGTGCTCCCTGCAAATCACGGCACTTTTCAAAACAACGTCATCTTTGAGTTTGAGAACACTCGTGGCCCGACCAGACAGCTCCAGCACTTCAGCGAGAGGCAAGCGTTTAAACCGGCCATCACTGCTCAGAAGTCCAAGGCTGAGATCTTCGTTGCCCTGATTCGGTAGTGACAGCAGCGATACCACTGGGTCACCGTCGAGGCCAGTCGGTAGGAAGCGGTTGAGTAATCCGGGCTGCTGACCAGCAAATTCCCAACGCACCAGCGCGACCCTGCCGCCTGCACTGACGACCAACAACCGGGGTGGTGGTTCGATGGGAAGGATGACGCGTGCCGGTGATAGTCCATCCCCGACAGGGCAGGAATCGTTGAGGTGCAGTCGTCCCAGGACCTGCGGTGTCACGATTTTCACCTGCCCATCGGCCTGAATCAGAACGCGTCCGTCCCCTGGCAGTGCCGATAGTGCTTGTTGGCGCAGCAGCTCAGTGTTCGGGCGCTGGCTGGCTGCCCGTTCAGCAATTAAGGCGTCTCCCCCTTCCACGAGGCGGGTGCGCCGGGGGGTGCCAAAGCGTTTTTTCAATCCCTTCAGCTCCTCGACCATGGCATCAAGCAGCTGATCGCGGTTTTCCAGCAAGAGGCGTAATCGTTCCCGTTCTGTTCGGAGTTCTTCGAGCTCCTGGCGGAGGCTTTCCTGTTCCAGGCCTGTCAGTCGCCGCAGCGGCATCGCCAACACTGAATCCGCTTGTCGTTCGCTCAGTTCGAGGCGCACCATCAGGCTGGCCCTGGCAGAGGCGGCGTCGTTTGCCTCCTGGATTATGGCGATCACCTGCTGCAGGTTGTTCAGGGCGCTGATCAGGCCCTCCACAACCTCAAGTCGGTTTTCGGTTTTGCGCAGCGCATAACTTGTGCGCCGGATCAACGTCAGTTCCCGGTAATCGAGGAAGGTCTGCAGCAGCTGGCGCAGGGATAGCTGCCGGGGCTGACCATCCACCAGCGCCAGGAGGATGGCGCCAAAATTGCTTTGCAGTGCGGTGCGGCGCTGCAGTTCTTTCAGAACTTTGTCCGGATCGCTATCGCGGCGCAGTTCCACCACGACCCGCATGCCCTCGCGATCACTCTCATCGCGGATGTCGGCAATGCCACCGATTTTCCCGTCATTGACGGATTCGGCCAGCTTTTCGATCCAGCCGGCCTTGCTGAGTTGATAGGGCAGTTCGGTGACAACAACCGCATTCCGCTTATGGCGTCCTTTTCCGAGTTGGATCTCCTCGGTGTGGGCCACGCCCCGCATGGGGATGCTTCCTCGACCATTGAGATAGGTCTCCCTGAGTCCGCTGCTCAGCAGCACTTCACCGCCCGTCGGAAAGTCTGGGCCAGGAATCAGTTGCAGCAGTTTTTCATCGCTGAGCTCTGGCTTACGGATCAGGGCTATCAGGCCATCCACCACTTCCCCCAAATTGTGGGGAGGAATGCTCGTGGCCATCCCCACGGCAATGCCGGAGCAACCATTGAGCAACAGGAACGGCAACTGCGCTGGCAGCACCGTCGGTTCCTGTTGGGACCCATCGAAGTTCGGTGCGAAGTCGACGGTGTCATCGCCGATCTCATCCAGAAGGGCCTGGTGAGCGATCGGAGCAAGCCGTGTCTCCGTGTACCGCATGGCGGCTGGCGGATCATCATCGACGGAACCAAAGTTGCCGTGTCCATCGAGTAGTGGGTGGCGGCTGGCAAAGGTCTGCACCAGGCGCACCAAGGCGTCGTAGACAGCCTGGTCTCCATGGGGGTGATATTTGCCCAGAACATCGCCGACCACACGGGCACATTTCCGATAGGGGCGATCGGGGGTGAGCCCAAGCTCCTGCATGGCGAACAGGATTCTTCGCTGAACGGGCTTGAGACCGTCACGTGCATCGGGCAAAGCCCGACCCACGATCACGCTCATCGCGTATTCGAGATAGGAGCGCTGCATCTCCTGATGCAGGGCGATCGGTTCAACGCGCTCCTCAGCCATGCTCTTCGCTGATTTCGATTCGAGCGAGGCTCACATTAAATGTGTTCATCGACGTTTCATCCAAGTGGCGTTGGCTTTGGCCCGTTCCACCCCGGCTTTGAGTTCCGGTTCTTCCAGAAGCAATGCGGCAGCATTGCGGATTTTGATCCCCCAGAGCTGTTCGGTCTGGTGGCCCTCAAGAACGTAGTTGGGTTCTTTTGCGAGGGCTTGATTGGCCAGGTTGAACGCTTCATCTCGACGGGTTTTGTTCTGATGCAGCGCCGCGGCTAACGCGAGCATGGGTTCGGCATTTTGTTCAAGGCTGAGAACGCGCCGCCAGCGGCGGATCGCTTCTTTTGTTTCGCCAAGCTCGAACAGAACCAGCGCTTGGTTGTTCAAAGCTTCCCAGAAGTCCGGTTTAAGAGATGTGGCCCGCTCGAAAGAAGTCAAAGCTGCTGAAAGGTTGCCCTGCATGATCCGGGCATTGCCCAGATCGAAATAGGCCGAGGGATTTTTAGGTTCGAGATCCAGGCCGCGTTCAATCAGAGGAATGGCACTGTTGGGTCGTTCCGCCCGCAGCGCGATTGCCGCTTCAGCGAACCAGAGGCCGGCTTTGGTGGGGTTCAGGGCTTTGGCACGGGCCAGTGAGGTACTGGCAGCCTCCAGCTGGTCACTGCGCAGCTGAGCTTCCGCCAAAACAGACCACAACTTTTCATTTTGTGGATCCAGTCGAACAGCCAGGGATGCCAGTTGGGCTGCTTCCTTGGCTTGACCCATCTGCAGCAGTTGGGCTGCCGTGTGTCCGATTCCGATGGAGGAACCTTTCAGCTCTTCGGCTGTTGGCACGTAAACGCTGGGCACAACCGCTTGGACCGGCAGCACGGAAGAGATGGCCCCCAGACTGAATAGGGCAGCGATGAGTCGATTGCGGAACCACCGATGGCGGTTCTCAGGCTTGGACTTCATGGCGGCTTTTCATTGGTCAGAGGCTAGGGCTGGCTTCCGGTTGTGCTGCCCGGGCGTTGCGGCGCCACATCCAGGGTTTAATTCGTCGAAGGGCTGAACCGCGCAAGTTTGCGTCCCAGATGGAGTCGTCCCACTCCTGAATATCGTCCTTCTGCAGATCCATCAACCAGGGTCGGGGTTGCATCTCCGGGTCGGTGCTGCTGATCAGTGCACCGTGATTCCAGGGGCAGATGTCCTGGCAGATGTCGCAGCCTGCCACCCAGGGACCCAGGGATTTGGTGATCCCCTCTGGCAATTCAGCATCGCGGTTTTCGATCGTGTGGTAAGCCAGGCAGCGCCGAGCATCCACCACGAAAGGTTCTCTGATGGCCTCTGTCGGGCAGGCCTCGATGCAGGCGGTGCAGCGGCCGCAAAGGCTGCGTGCTGGCTCGTCCGGCTCCAGCTGTTCAGTTGTGAGCAGATGCCCGATCACCATCCATGAGCCGCGCTGGCCGTGGATCAGATTGCTGTGTTTGCCGATCCAGCCCAGCCCTGCTTCTTCTGCCCAGGCTTTGTCAAGCAGAGGTGTCGCATCCACACAGACTCTCCACTGACAATCCGGCCGTTGTTCCGAAAGCCAGCGTCCGACGCGGCGAAGCCGTTGATCCACCACTCGGTGGTAGTCACGCCCCCACCCATAACGGGCGACCTTCAGGCTACCGGGGGTCGGGTTTTGGTTGACGTAATAGTTGAGACCCACCGCCAGCAGGCTGCTGGCATTGTCGAGCAACCCTCTTGGATCCAGCCGACGAGGAGCTGCCATCCAGGCCATGTCCGCTTGGTGGCCGGCTTCCAGCCAACGTTGCAGAGCCGCTGTGCGCAGTTGCATCCGCTCGCTTCCGGGAATTCGAGCGATGCCAACCGGTTCGAATCCTTCAGCTCGGGCACGTTCCCGCAGCGCTTCGCTGAGCGGGTGAGGAGAAGGGGTTGGCAGCCCAGGCATCGCCCTTAAACTCCGCTCATCACTGGCATCTTCAAGTGTCCCGATCGCCGATGGGTGAATCCGAGTTCCGCTTTGCCCCGTTGTTGCGTTGGCTTGGTCTCACTTTAATTGTGGTCCTGGTGCTTCAGATGGCTGCTGTTGTGGTGGCCATCGATTGGGCTGACACCAGCCGGCCACCGCAACTGACCGGTCCGCTGGTGGCGCTGGCTCCTTTGGGTTTTCTCGGTCTCCTGGTCACGTTGATTGCCTCTCGCCTCGAGCATCCTCAGCAACGCCACACTCCTTTGCGGTGGGTCGTCTGCGGCTGTTCGGCTCTTTTGGCTGCCGGCATGATCGCTGCCATCCCGATGTCTCTGTCCAGCGAGGCCGGTGACGCGAGTCAGCTTCAGAACCTGGATCAGGGTCGTCAAGCCCTCAAAGAGGCTCGTCAGTTCCGTGAGGATGAGCAGCAGGTTGCGGCGCTTGGAGAACAACTCGCCCAGGCCGGTCAACTGGCTGCTGATGCCACTGCAAATGACAAGCGTCGTGCAGCCGAAGTGATGGTTGACGAGCAGATCGTTCAGATGGAGTCTCAGCTGCAGCGATTTGAGGCCCAGAGAACCCGTGAATCGCGTCAGCGTTTGATCGGTGGAACAGCCAGTGCCGTGGTGCTTGCTGTTGCCTTTGCTCTGCTTGCTTTGACAGCAGTGCTCTGACTGCTGGTTAGGTTGGTCTGACTTTCCGAAATCCGGACGCAGAGGCTTCTTGGTCCAGTCCACTCCCAGGCCAGATCTGCCCTTGTCAGCACGACTTCGGCAGGATCTCAAGAATGATTTGATCGCAGGGCTGCTGGTGGTGATTCCACTGGCAACCACTATCTGGCTTTCCACCATTGTCAGCCGCTTTGTTCTTGCGTTTCTGACCTCGATCCCAAAGCAGTTCAATCCATTCATCACCCTCAATCCGCTGCTTCAGGACCTGATCAACCTGACGCTCGGTCTGACGGTTCCTCTTCTTGGGATCCTGCTGATCGGACTGATGGCCCGCAACATTGTTGGCCGATGGTTGCTTGAGTTCGGAGAGGGAACCCTGAGTCGTATTCCTCTGGCCGGCTCGGTTTACAAGACCCTCAAGCAGTTGCTGGAAACCGTGTTGCGGGATAACTCAACGCGCTTCCGAAGGGTTGTTCTGGTCGAATATCCCCGTGAAGGGCTGTTCAGTGTCGGCTTCGTGACGGGAGAGGTGGGTCCCTCTTTGCGGTCTGATCTCGATCAACCTCTCCTGAGTGTTTTCATTCCCACCGCTCCGAATCCCACCACCGGTTGGTACACAATTGTTCCAGAAATGTCGGTAAGGGAGCTCAATATTTCCGTAGAAGAAGCTTTCCGCACGATCATTTCCGCCGGCATCGTCAATCCTGACGATCGTGAAGCTCCGGTGAATCGCAGTTTCTCCAGTTTGATTGCCCAGTTACGGGCGTCCACTTCTCCTTCCAGTTGAGTCATGTCCTCCCGCTCCCTGGCTCGAGAACTGGCGCTGCTCGTTCTTGGCCAGGTCTCCGATCAGAAGTCTGCTGTTCAGACAGATCCTGCGATGGAGACCGTTCTAGATCAGGCGTTATCCAGTTTGATGCAGCACTGGCGCGAGTCACTGGATGCCATTGCGGTTGATCTGGATCAGGCTCAGCAGGGTCTTTTGGACAGCGAGCTGCAGCAGCGCGACTCAGAGACTGCTGCCAAGGTTCGCGATCACCTGAACACATCCATTGCTGCGGCTGAACAAGTACTCAATGGATTGAGTGCCTGCATGGAGCTGCCGCGTTTGCTTTTGATGGGCGACCAGGAACAGATCCGTCGTGGAGCGATGGAGCGGGTCGGGCTGGTGCTCAACCGACGTGAGGCCATCGACGCTGAACTCGATGGTGTGATGGAAGGATGGCGTCTAAGCCGTTTGCCGCGGTTGGATCGCGACATCCTTCGATTGGCGGTAGTGGATCTGCGTGATTTAAAAGCGCCAGCACCCGTTGCCTTCAATGAAGCCGTCGAATTGGCCAACCGCTACAGCGATGAACAGGGTCGGCGCATGATCAATGGTGTCCTTCGGCGCTTTCACGATGCCGCCACCAAGGATTTGAACTGATGGTTTACGACTGGTTCAACCGCGGTGCTGAAGGTTCATCGCAACCTCAACCCACGCCTTCTCCGGAACCCACGCCATCCCCTGGCACCACTCCAGAGCCTTCTTCAACGCCAGAAGATGAAGCCCTGGCCTGGGCCCGTGAGGCTTATGCCCGTCTGAAGGCTCAGCAGCAGTTGGCCAAGGCTCCGGAATCGGCACCCGCACCCACACCGGAGCCGACCCCCGAACCAACTTCTGCACCAATCGTCTCTCCGGCAGAGCAAGCGCCGGAGCCCCCACCTACGCCGAAGCCAACACCGGTCGCTGGCATTTCACTTCTGGAGCAGGCCGCTGCGCAGCGACAGCAGCGACAGCAGGACCAGGATGAACGTGCCATCACGGTTGAACCGGAGCCGACACCAACACAAGCTCCGCAGGACTCTACGGAGCCCAGCCTTGGAGCTCTGGACGAGGATTTCCTCTGGTCTGCTGAAGTTCTGGCAGCTCAGGGCCGTCGGGTCGACCAGGTTTCGCTGGAGGAGATCGACTGGTTGGGGCGGTTGCGACGCGGAATGGAGAAGACCCGGCAGGGCTTCGTTTCCGGATTGCTGGACAACCTCGGTGACGATCCCTTGACCCCGGAGGTTCTCGATGACCTCGAAACACTTCTGTTGCGGGCTGACGCCGGTGTTCAGGCCACGGATCAGGTGCTGGATGCCCTGCGTCAGCGCTTGAATGAAGAGGTGGTGGAACCAACCGAAGGCATCCGCTTCTTGAAGGAACAGTTGCGTGGCCTGCTGGATGTACCGATTCAGGCCAGTGGTGTTTCTCTCCTGGCTCCCGAACGGGATCGACTCAATATCTGGTTGATGGTGGGGGTGAATGGTGTCGGAAAGACCACCACCCTCGGAAAGCTTGCCAATCTTGCTGTCCGTAGCGGTTATTCAGCCCTGATTGCAGCAGCCGACACCTTTCGAGCGGCTGCCGTTCAACAGGTTCAGGTGTGGGGTGACCGCAGTGACGTGCCTGTTGTCTCCAACCCCAGCAGCAATGCTGACCCGGCTGCTGTTGTGTTCGATGCCATCGGGGCGGCTCGCTCCCGTGGCACCGATCTGCTGCTGGTGGATACCGCCGGACGGTTGCAGACCAAGCACAACCTGATGGAGGAACTGGAGAAGGTACGCAAGATCATCGATCGCCTGGCACCGGAAGCCAAGGTGGAGTCTTTGCTGGTTCTGGATGCCAGCCAGGGTCAGAACGGCTTGCGCCAGGCGATGGCCTTCGCCAAGGCTGCAGGTTTGACCGGCGTGGTGATTACCAAGCTGGATGGAACGGCCCGGGGTGGTGTTGCGTTGGCGGTCGCGTCCGAGGCGGAATTGCCGATTCGTTTCATCGGTGCCGGTGAGGGAATCCGCGACCTGCGACCGTTCAACAGCTATGAATTCATTGAAGCGTTGCTGGCCGGACGCTGAACCGTTGCTACGGTTCAAATCCTGAGGCGGTGGGCTGAGCCGTGAGCAGCAAGCCGCCCCGGCGCCATCCCTCAACTCCGGTTCGCAACACAGCTCCGTCGCATCAAGCGATGGGGGGATTGCGGCAGTTGTTCGACAGCCTGAGCCGTGAGCAGCGTCGCAACCAGGACTTGCTCGTCTCCCTGGCGTTTGCCCAGCGCAGCTTCACCAATCTGCAGCGGTTTTTGGAGTTGGTCCCGCTCGTGGCAGCGCGTTTGGTGGGTGTTGAGGGGGCTTTGCTGGTTCCATTTCAGATGGATGGAAGCCTCTGGCGCGATCATCTGCAGGCCATTCCGGCGGCGAGTTGCCAAGACCTGTTACGACGTCTGGCGGCCTATGAGCCAGGGCTCAGCGTCGGTTTCGGAACTGATGAAGAGCAATTGTTGGCGATGGATCAACTGGTCCAGAGGCTTTCGCCGGGGTCCGCACTGTTCGCCACGTCAGTGGTCTCCCGGGGTAGACCGCGGGGACGTCTCTACGTTTTTGATCCTTCCGGTTGCCTGATCTGCACAGATTTTCAACGCCGCCATGTGCAGATGGTGGCTGATCTGGCCGGTGTGGCGATTGAGAATGATCAGATGCTGAAGGAGGCCCGTCGCCATGAGCGGGTGGACCGACAGCTGAGTATCGGTGCCGAGATACAGGCTCAGCTTCTTCCCGATCGCTGCCCGGTGATTGAGGGTGTTGATTTGGCGGCTCGGTGCCGCCCGGCCTTCCAGGTGGGTGGGGATTACTACGACTTCATTCCCACCCGTCCGGAACTGATCGGTCGGCGGCGGGAGCGCGGTCGCTGGGCGTTGGTGATGGGTGATGTGATGGGAAAAGGCGTTCCTGCGGGTCTGCTGATGACCATGCTGCGTGGAATGCTTCGGGCCGAAGTCCTCAGCGGTTTACCGCCGGATCGAATCCTGCATGACCTCAATCAGCTGGCTCAGGAGGATCTGGCCCAGTCCCACCGTTTTGTCACCCTCTTCTATTCCGATTTCGATCCTCGCTCGAGGCGTTTGCGTTATGCCAATGCAGCGCATAATCCCCCGCTGCTGTGGCGTGCTCAACATCGCAGCATCGGGCGCCTCGATGCTGCCGGTTTGCTGATCGGTCTTCAGCCTGAAGCGGAGTATGGCCTCGGTGAGGTGCGCCTTGAGCCTGGTGATGTTCTCCTCTATTACACCGACGGTGTGACCGAAGCACCCGGGATGACAGGGGATCGTTTTGATGAAGCCAGATTGATTCGAACGCTTGACCTGGCCTGTCGCAGCGGTCAGGGATCCCAGGGCATTCTCAACACTCTTTTTGAGCGATTGGATCGTTTTGTCGGCAAGGATCACCAGCTTGAGGACGATGCCTCGATGGTGGTGCTCAAGGTTCCGGAAGCGGTCACTCTTCCCAGCGTGTCGGCGTCAAGCAGCAGCCTGACAAGCTGAGGTGATCGACGGAGCAACCGATGGCGGGTGGGGTGACCGGAGGGGCTGCAGGCACCTGGAGTGATCGTTTTGAACAAGGTCTTCACCCTTTCATCGAAAGGTTCAACGCTTCAATCAGCTTCGATCTCACCTTGTTGCAGGAAGATCTGGATGGGTCCATCGCCCATGCGCGCATGTTGGCGGCCTGCGGAGTCATTTCCGATGCCGAGGCTGATCAACTGGATCAGGGGCTGGAGACCATTCGCCGTGAGGCAGCAGAAGGGCAGTTCAACCCTGGACTGGCCGATGAGGATGTTCACTTTGCCGTTGAGCGTCGTCTGATTGCTCTGCTCGGGCCTGTCGGAAAGAAGCTCCACACCGGCCGCAGTCGTAATGACCAGGTGGGCACTGATCTGAGGCTTTGGCTGCGACGCCGTCTTGATGAAGTGGACGGTGATCTGCTGCGATTACAAAGGGCCCTGTTTCGTCAGGCTGATCAGCATCGCGACACGTTGATACCGGGCTACACGCATTTGCAGCGGGCTCAGCCTCTTTGCCTGGCCCATCATTTGCTGGCGTATCTGGAGATGCTTCAGCGGGATCGAGAGCGGCTCAGGGATGTACGTCGTCGAGTCAATATCTGTCCGCTCGGAGCTGCCGCCTTAGCAGGAACTCCGGTCCCGATTGATCGGCGCCACACCGCGGATGCGTTGGGATTCGAAGCGGTGTATGCCAACAGCCTCGACGCCGTCAGCGATCGAGATTTCTGCGTGGAATTCTCTGCTGCGGCCTCACTGGTGATGGCGCATCTTAGTCGTTTGTCGGAGGAGGTGATCGCCTGGGCCTCTGAGGAGTTCGGGTTTGTTCGCCTCACGGATCGCTGCGCCACCGGCAGCAGCCTGATGCCCCAGAAGAAGAACCCTGATGTTCCTGAGTTGGTGCGGGGTAAGTGCGGCCGAGTGTATGGACATCTTCAGTCTCTGCTGACGATGATCAAAGGCTTGCCTTTGGCTTACAACAAAGATTTCCAGGAAGACAAAGAGGCACTCTTTGATGCGTTTCGCACCATGCGCGACTGTGTCGAAGCAACGGCGATTCTGTTTGAGGAGGGTCTTGAGTTCCGTGTGGAACGTCTCAATCAGGCGGTGGAGCAGGATTTTTCCAATGCCACTGATGTGGCCGACTATCTAGTGGCTCGCGGTGTTCCGTTTCGAGAGGCGTATCAACTGGTTGGGGCGGTTGTACGGCGTTGTCTGGAGCAGAACTGTCTCTTGCGCGATCTGGATCTTGAGGCCTGGAGGGAGTTACATCCAGCCTTCGATCCTGATCTTCACGATGCCTTGGCACCACGAGCCGTTGTCGCCGCGCGCCGCAGTGAAGGAGGAACTGGATTTGAACGTGTTGAAGAGCAACTCCAGCTCTGGAGTGTTCGTCTGAAATGAACTGTGCCTCTGGGATGACTGAGACGGGTTACCGGGTCTACGATTTGTATGCCGGAGGTATGACACTTCATTTGGAGTGAAGGTCCGATGGCGATGACCCAGACCTTTTCGGTCCTTTTTTTGTACCCGGTCCACGCAGAACGTGAGCATTTTCGTTGGCAACCTTCCCTTCCGCGCTGAGCAGGAAGATGTGATTGAGCTCTTCGCCCAGTTCGGCGAAGTCACCAATTGCGCCCTTCCACTCGAGCGGGACACCGGCCGAAAGCGTGGTTTCGCCTTCATTGAAATGGGCGATGAAGCTACTGAAGCTGCAGCCATCGAAGCCTTGCAGGGTGCTGAGCTGATGGGTCGTCCCCTCCGTATCAACAAAGCTGAACCCCGTGGCAGTGCCCCCCGTCGAGGTGGCGGCGGCTACGGCGGTGGTGGTGGCGGCGGCTACGGCGGTGGTGGTGGCGGCGGCTACGGCGGTGGCGGCGGTGGCGGTGATGATCGCCGTTCCGGAGCGCGTGGCTGGGAGGATCGCAGCTATGGAGCTCGCGATAACGCAAGCGGTGGTGGCGATTCCAATCCCTATGAGGATGGTCGCAGCCGTCGTCGTCGTGGCTCCTCCACCAGTGGTGGAGATGACTATTCCGGCTACGGGGGTGCTGAAGGCTGAATTCAGCCGATCAAAGGCCGGCCTCTCTCAGTTGGCGACAGGCCTCCTCCAGCACGCTCAGATCCGCCTTTGGTCTCTGCGCTTTTTCTCCGAGATTCCTCCGCCAGTGACGTGCTCCAGGTACACCCTCCACTAATTGCATCAGGTGGCGGCAGAGATCCCACAGACGGCCACCACGGCTGAGATGGGCTGATGCGTGCGGGATCAGGCCGATGACAACATCCGATGCTCTGACCATTCGTGGTGTGTCGCCAAAGACCTGCGCGTCAATGCCGCTCCAACGCAGAGGGTGTTCATAGGCAGCTCGCCCCACCATTGCTCCATCGCAAGTTTTCAAGGCCTTCAGGCAATCTTCCGGTGAATCCAGGCCGCCATTGAGCTCAATAATCAATTCGGGTCGGCGCTGTTTGAGGGCCACCACTCTGTCGTGTTGGAGGGGTGGAACAGTCCGGTTCTGTTTGGGATCAAGCCCTTCCAACCAGGCTTTGCGGGCATGCACCGCAAAGCGAGATGCTCCGGCAGCTGCCACCCGATCCACAAATGCCGTGAGCAGGTCATCGCTGTCTAGGTCGTCGATGCCAATTCGGTGTTTCACTGTCACAGGCAAGGAACTCGCCCTCGTCATTGCTTCTACACATCGGGCCACCAGGTCTGGTTCCGCCATCAGGCAAGCCCCGAAGTTCCCGGCCTGAACCTTCTGGCTGGGACATCCCACGTTCAGGTTGATTTCGTCGTAGCCCCAATCCTGGGCGAGGCGGGCCGCATCGCTCAGCAGGTCTGGATCATCACCCCCCACCTGGAGGGCAATCGGATGCTCTGCAGCATCGAAATCAAGCAGCTTGTCGCGGCGTCTGCTGTGGTGCAGGGCCTGGGCCACAACCATCTCCGAGTACAGCAGTGCGCGTTGGCTGATCTGCCGCATCAGCACACGGAAGTGGCGATCCGTGCAGTCGAGCATCGGCGCCACGCTGAAGCGGTAGGCAGCGGTGTCGGGAGCAGTCATGGATCCATTAGAACCGCCGATGTCGCCGCTTTCTGGATGCTGTGGTCCTCAATACTGTTGTCTCTCGTCGATCCATGCTGATGGGAACGATTGCTGGAGTGTTCGGCAGCATCTCTGGGGCACAACCCGTGTTGGCTGCATCAAAGGCCAGTGACTCGGCCTGGAATCTCAGCGACGATGCCTGGAGAAAGCGGCTGACTGCTGAGGCATACCACGTGCTTCGCAACGAAGGTACGGAGCGCCCCTTCACCAGTTCTTTGAATGACGAAAAGCGACCCGGGAATTATCACTGTGCTGGCTGCGATCAACCTTTGTTTTCCTCGCAGGCGAAGTTCAACAGCGGCACCGGCTGGCCTAGTTTTTTTGAACCTCTCGAAGGTGGGGTCGCTACGAAAGTAGATTTCAAATTGATCATTCCTCGCACGGAGTACCACTGCAACCGCTGCGGTGGTCACCAGGGGCACGTATTCAATGACGGACCCCGACCGACGGGTAAGCGCTACTGCAACAACGGCGTCGCACTGCGCTTCCAGCCCGCCTGATCTGATCGTTGTTGGGGGTGGTCCAGCCGGTTACATGGCTGCCATCACTGCAGCGGAGCAGGGCGTTACCGGAGTGCTGGTGTTGGAAGGCACTCCGGAGCCGCTCCAGAAAGTGCGCATCAGTGGTGGTGGCCGCTGCAATGTCACCCATGCCTGCTGGGACCCCCTTGAGTTGGTTTCCCATTACCCACGGGGTAGCCGCCCTCTGCGGGGTCCGTTCAGCCGCTTTGCCTGTGGTGATGCAGTTGCCTGGTTCGATGAACACGGCCTCACCCTTGTGGAAGAGCCTGATGGTCGGATGTTTCCGAGAGAGAACCGTTCTGAGGCAGTGATTCAATGCCTGCGTCTGGCTGCTGCGAAGGCAGGTGTGCAGCTCCGCACCCGAGCGATGGTGCAGCGGGTGACAGTTGAGGCTGATGGTGTCTTTGTGGTCGAAGGCCGCGGCCTGGAGGCACCATTGCGGGCGCGCAGGCTAATGCTTGCGACCGGTGGCCATCCGAGCGGCCGGACGATGGCCGAGGAACTCGGTCATCAGGTGGTGCCCCCGGTACCTTCGTTGTTCAGCCTGTCGCTTCAGGACAAGGCGCTGACCGCGTGCAGCGGCATCGCGATTGATGATGTGGGTCTTGATCTGAGGCTGGGTGATCAGCGCTTCCGGCAGATCGGACGAGTGCTCATCACCCATCGCGGTCTGAGCGGTCCTGCCACGCTCAGGCTTTCAGCGTTTGCCGCCAGGGCCCTGCATCAAACCCATTACAAGGGCGTGCTGAAGGTGGACTGGAGTGCAGGCCTCGGTCGTTTGGGTGTCGAGCAGCGGCTTCAGCGGTGGCGACAGGATCAGGCCTCGCGCACGCTCTCTGCTTCAAGACCGTTCGACCATCTTCCTCGTCGTCTCTGGCAGGCCTTCCTGGCCATGACGGGATCGGACCCTGAGCGACGTTGGGCGGAACTGCCGTTGAAGGCAGAGCGCCGCCTTGTGGACATTCTTTGTGCTCAGCGGCTGGAGATCAAGGGCCGTGGTCCTTTCGGCGAGGAGTTCGTCATCGCCGGCGGTGTGGCTCTGGGGGAGGTGAATCTGGCCAGTATGGAAAGCCGTTGTTGTCCGGGTCTTTATCTGGCCGGAGAACTCCTGGATGTGGATGGGGTGACCGGCGGTTTCAACTTCCAGGCCTGCTGGAGCGGGGGCTGGCTGGCTGGTCAGGCGGTTGCGGAAGCCGTTACTGGATCTGGTCGAACACGGTGAACATCGGCAAATACATCGCCAAAAGAATGGATCCCACGATGCCGCCCACCACCACGATCATCGCTGGTTCCAGCATCGAGGTCAGGGCTTTCACCATGGCCCCTACCTCGTCTTCGTAGAAATCGGCGACCTTGCTCAGCATCCGGTCCATCTCTCCTGTTTCTTCGCCGATGGCCAACATGTTCAGAGCCATGTCCGGCAGGACCTTCTGCCGGATCAGTGCTGTGCTGAGCAGGATCCCCTCCTGAACCATGGAGCGGGAGGTCAGGATGGCGTCGGAGATGATTGCGTTCCCGGCGGTTTGGCTGGAAATCTCCATCGCCTGGAGGATGGGCACGCCAGCTCGCGTGAGAGAGCTGAAGATTCGGCAGAACTGCGCAGTCGCTGTCATCAGGATCAGTTCTCCAAAGAGAGGAAGCTTCAGCAGCAGCCGATCGATCACCCGACGGCCATTGTGTGTGGCGTAGTAGCGCCCGATCAACCAGATCGTCAGCAGTAGTGCTCCGGCTGCATAAAGGGCGACGCTGGAGCGCAGCAGGTCACTCAGATTCACCAGCAACTGGGTGAATGCAGGCAGCTCAGCTCCAAGGTCTTCGAAGATGCCGGCAAAGGTTGGAATCAGAAAGATCGTCATGCCGAGGAAGACGAGGATCGCGATCACCAGCACAGCCACCGGATAACCCAGGGCCCCTTTGATCTGGTTCTGCAGCTTGGCGTTCTCCTCCAACAGCTTCGCCAGCCGCTTCAGCGCTTCATCCAGCACTCCGCCAGCTTCACCGGCTTCCACCATGGCGATGCTGAGCTCGTCGAACACCTTGGGCCACTGACGGATGGCTGTTCCGAGGGCCACTCCTTCGTTCACATCCAGGCTCACTTTCGTGAGGGCTCGTTGAAACATCGGCAGCTTCTGCTGGCTTGCCATCAAATCGAGGCTGCGCACAATCGGCACCCCGGCATCCACCAGCGCCGCCAGTTTGCTGGCGAAGACGGCTTTCTCCTTCACTCCGGGTGGCTTTTCGAACAGCTTGTTGAGTTCAAACGAAAGCAGCCTTGACGATCCGCTTTCATTCCCTCGGGTGTTTTCGCTGGCCGGTTTGAGTTCTTCGGCGCGGATGCCTCGGCGGCGGAGCAGTTTGCGAGCTTGGCTGGGGTCGGCGGCTTTGACGGTCAGGCTTCTCGACTGGCCTGCCGGTCCGGTGTAAGTGGCTATGAAAACTGGCATGGATTCTGCTTTCGCCTCACTTAGACACCGCCGAGCAGCCGTTCCAGTTCCGCGGGTTTGCTGGCCTTGGCCATGGCTTCAGCCCGGGTCACGTCGCCCTTCACAACCAGATTGGCGAGGGCCTTTTCAAGGGTCTGCATTCCCTGTTCACCTCCCGTCTGGATCTGTGAATACAGCTGCGCGGTTTTTCCTTCCCGGATCAGATTCGCCGTGGCGGGTGTGTTGATCAGAATCTCCTGTGCCATGACGCGGCCGAACTGATCCGGTTTGGGTGAATGACGCTTGCAGAGTGTCTGGGAGAAGACTGCTGCCAGGCTTCCAGAGAGTTGAACGCGGATCTGCGTCTGTTGTTCGGGTGGGAATACATCCACCATCCGGTCCACGGTCTGAGCGGCTGAGCTGGTGTGCAACGTGCCGAACACCAGGTGACCTGTTTCTGCGGCGCTCACCGCGAGCTGAATTGTTTCCAGGTCCCGCATTTCTCCCACCAGAATCACGTCGGGGTCTTCACGCAGGGCTGCTTTGAGGGCGTTGGCAAAGCTGCGGGTGTCTTCATGGAGCTGCCGCTGGTGCACCAGGCTTTTGTCGCTCTGATAAACGAATTCAATCGGGTCCTCGATGGTGAGGATGTGTTCACTCCGCGTGTGATTGATGTGATCCAGCAATGCCGCCAGCGTTGTGGTTTTGCCGGAACCGGTGGGGCCGGTTACCAGCACCATCCCCCGAGGACGTTGACTCACCTCGAGCACCACAGGAGGCAGGTCCAGCTGTTCCACACTGGGGATCGTGCTGCCCAGTGCCCTTAGGCAGGCGGCGTAGCTCCCCCTCTGCCGGTAGACGTTCACCCGGAAGCGGGCCACACCCTTAAGGCCATAGGCACAGTCCAGCTCCCAGGTCTGCTCAAGGGTCTTTCTCTGGCTGTTGTTCAACATCGAGAAGATCAGCTTGTTGCAGTCCTCCTCCTCAAGGGGGTCGTCCGTCATCGGCCGCAGTTCTCCACTGAATCGACCGAAGGGCGGCTGCCCTGTGGCGATGTGAAGGTCGCTGCCGCCGCCCTCCACCAGTTGTTCCATCAGATCCTCGATCATCAGGGTCATGGTGTTTCCCTCAGTGGCTATGGCGCGGAGCGAGGCAGTAAGGACATTCCAGCCAGCTTTCCTGCAGTCCGGCTCCGCAGCCTCTGCACGTCATTGTGCTGAGAGCCCGAGCTCTTCGCTCGGATTCCAGACCGGAGTCGGTCAGGATCATTCGACCGACCTCCTCGAGAGTGGTGAGACCCTGCCGGACCAGGTCAAGGCTGTAGCCGAGCAGGGTGACCATTCCTGACTCGAGGGCAAGCTGTCGGATCACGTCTGTGGTGGCTCCGGAGGACACAGCTGTGGCCAGCTCTTCGTTCATCCTCAGCACTTCATACACGCCGATCCGGCCCTTGTAACCACTGCCTTTGCATTGCGGACAGGCCTGGCCATGGCCGTCGTGATGATGAGCTCTGAAAAACCTCACCTCGTTTTCGCGGCTGGCCATGAGTCCGAAGCGACCCAGCTCCTGTTCATCAGGTCTGTAGGGCCTACGGCACTTGGAGCAAACTCGACGCATCAGCCGCTGGGAAACAATCCCGATCAACGCGGCCGACACCATGAAGGTTTCAACGCCCATTTCATCCAGGCGGGCGATGGTGCTGGGTGCGTCATTCGCATGCAGGGTGCTGAGCACCAGGTGACCGGTGAGCGCGGCTTCGATCGCGGTTTTGGCGGTTTCCAGATCGCGGGTTTCTCCCACCAGCAGCACGTCGGGGTCCTGGCGCATGAAGGCCCGCAGAGCCGTGGCGAAATCAAATCCCTTCTCCCGGTTCACCTGGCACTGGGTGATGCCTGGAAGTGTGTACTCAATCGGATCCTCGACTGTGGAGATGTTGATGCCGGGGTCGTTGCGTTCCGCCAGAAGTGAGTACAAGGTTGTCGACTTACCCGACCCGGTTGGTCCCGTCACCAGGATCATTCCGAAGGGTTTTGATCCCAACTCACGTACCAGATCGAGCGTTGCGGAATTGGAGATCAGCTTGTCCAGTCCCAGCTGGGTGGCACTGCTGTCGAGCAGGCGAAGACAGACCTTCTCGCCGAAGCGGCTGGGCAGGGTATTGACCCGGAAATCCACCACACGGTCGCGATAGCGGCGACGGATTCGCCCATCCTGGGCCTGGCGCCTTTCGGCGATGTCCAGATCCGCGAGGATCTTGAAGCGGGATGTCACCGCGGGGATCAGCCGGCTGGGCAGCGGTTCCACGTATTGCTGCAGGACGCCGTCCTGGCGGTATCGCAGTCGCAGCCCTTTCTGTTGCGGTTCCACGTGGATGTCCGATGCGCTGACCGACATCGCCTGCAGCAGGATCCGGTCCACCAAAGCCACCACCGGTGACGTTTCGGCGTCCTGGAGGCTGGCTTCCAGGTCTACGGCGTCTTTGGTGACGTCTGCGTTGTCGTTCTCCGTGGTTTCGAGGACGCCTTCGGCATGAAATCCCTCCAGAAAGGAAGAGGCCGCTGCTTCAACGGAGCTGTTGTCTTCGGATGATTCGGCCGGTGGCTCAGGCGGGGGGACATTTGTTGGAGGGGGCCTGCGGCTTGCGCTTCCTTCCTGTGAAGCGAGTGCGTGGATCAGGTCCTGTTGCAGCGCCGGGTGAAGGCGCACTGTTCGACCGCTCTCCGGCAGAGCATTGATCAGAGTCCGCCATTCCGGCTCTCGCCAGTCGCTGGGAACAGCGAGGTCCAGAATCTCTGAATCCATGAACAGCGGCAGCACCTGCAGATCTCGCCACTGATCCGCTGTGACGTTGTCCACGGTGTGGAGCAACGGCAGGGCGCCTTCCAGTTGCTCAGGTCCGGGAACAGGTTGCTGCAGCACCAGCTCCAGTTCCAGGCGCAGCCCAGCGGGATCCGTTGTGTTGGGAATCGGACGGATCCTGGTCATCGCCGTTTTGGCTTGAATGGGAGGTGCGGGCTTCCGCAGCTTGTGGGAGGTGTGCGTTGCCCTTCAACATGTCTAAACAGCAATTGCAGAGCGGTCAGCATGAGCGGCGACGACGCTTCCAACTCAGCCCAGGATCAGACCGTCGAGTCGGTGGAGGCTTCAACGGCTCCCGAAGCTGAAACTGCTGCGTCTGAAACCATCCCCGAAGGTCCGATGGCTGACCCTGCGGATCGGCTGCAGCAGCTGGAGCAGGAGTTGAACACGCTCAAACAGGAGCATGAAACGCTCCAGAGTCAGTACATGCGGATCGCAGCGGATTTCGATAATTTTCGAAAGCGCCAAAGCCGTGACCAGGACGACATCCGTCAGCAGCTGGTTTGCTCCACCCTCAGTGAAATTCTTCCGGTTGTGGATAACTTTGAGCGGGCGCGGCAGCAGCTCAACCCGGAAGGTGAAGAAGCCCAGGCGCTGCATCGGAGTTACCAGGGTCTCTACAAGCAACTGGTGGATGTGTTGAAGCAGCAGGGCGTCGCAAGGATGGAAGTGGTTGGGCAGCTTTTCGATCCAACCCTGCATGAAGCGGTCCTGCGTGAGGAGAGCACCGAATACGTCGAAGACGCGATCACAGAGGAACTCCAGCGTGGATATCACCTGAATGGAAAAGTCCTCCGCCATGCCCTGGTCAAGGTCTCCATGGGTCCAGGCCCGTCGGAGACGTCTTCAGCTGAAGCTGTCGAGGAGCAGTCCTGATGGCTGATTTCTACGACCTTCTGGGGGTCGGACGAGATGCCGATGCGGACACGTTGAAGCGGGCTTATCGCCGCATGGCGCGGCAATATCACCCCGACATCAACAAGGATCCCGGAGCAGAAGACCGCTTCAAGGAAATCGGCAGGGCTTACGAGGCTCTCAGTGATCCGCAGACCCGGGCCCGTTACGACCAGTTCGGTGAAGCGGGCCTCGGTGGTGCTGCCGGAGCACCTGACATGGGGGACATGGGCGGCTTTGCCGACCTGTTTGAGACTTTTTTCCAGGGCTTTGGAGGTCCAGGTGCCGGGGGGGGTCGGCCGCGGCGTCAGGGTCCTCAACAGGGAGATGACCTCCGCTACGACCTCACGGTTGATTTTGAGCAGGCGGTTTTCGGCCAGGAACAGGAGATCAAGATTCCTCACCTGGAAACCTGCGTCACCTGCAGCGGCAATGGTGCCAAGCCCGGCAGTGGTCCTACCTCCTGCAGTACTTGCGGCGGTGCGGGTCAGGTGCGTCGGGCTACGCGAACGCCTTTTGGCAGCTTCACCCAGGTGGCTGAATGCCCGACCTGTTCTGGCACGGGTCAGGTGATTGCCGATCCTTGTTCCTCCTGCGGTGGTCAGGGGGTGAATCAAGTGCGCAAGAAGCTGCGCATCAACATTCCCGCAGGCGTCGACACGGGAACACGCCTGCGGGTGTCTGGGGAGGGCAATGCGGGTCCCCGAGGGGGCCCATCCGGTGATCTTTATGTCTTTCTCACGGTGAGGTCCCATCCGCGGCTTCGCCGCGACGGGCTCAACATCAATTCGGAAGTGAAGGTGAGTTATTTGCAGGCCATTCTTGGTGACACCATTGAGGTGGAAACCGTTGATGGTCCTCAGTCACTGGATATTCCTGCAGGGACGCAGCCTGGTGCCGTTCAGACGCTGACCAGCAAGGGGATTCCGAAGCTGGGTAATCCCGTGGCCAGGGGCGATCAGCGGATTTCAGTCACGGTGGAATTGCCGAAACGACTGTCAGACGCGGAACGGCAGCTTCTGGAGGAGTTGGCCGGTCACCACTCGGCACGAGGGAAACAGCACCATCACCACAACAGCGGACTCTTTGCCCGTTTGTTCGGTCAGGGATGACCACCCATTCACTCGATCTGCGTGGAACCCCCTGCCCGGTGAACTTCATTCGCTGCAAGCTGGCTCTGGAGGCTCTCCAGTGCGGTGAGCAGCTCAATGTGCAGCTCGATCGGGGTGAGCCGGAGGAGATGGTGGTGCCGGGACTCAAGGATGCTGGTCATGGCGTTCAGGTGCTGGCAGGCGAGGAGGCCTGGGTTGCTCTGGTGATCACCTGTGGAGGTTGAGCAGTTGTGACCGATTTGGTCGGCATCGTTGTGGCGTTGCAGGCCAACTATCTCGAGGTGGAGCTGGATCATCCGCCAGAAAGAATCCCCGGGCGTCTCCTCTGCACACGCCGGTCGCGTCTCAGTCATCGCGGGGCAGCTGTTCACGTTGGAGACCGGGTTCGGGTTGAGGCGGTCGATCCCGTCCAGGCAAGGGCAGTCGTAGCGGCTGTCGAGCCTCGCAGCAGCTGGCTGACACGACCGCCGGTGGCGAATGTGTCGTTGGTGGTGGTGGCTTTGGCTGTGGACCAGCCTGCATTCGATCCCGACCAGGCCAGCCGTTTTCTGCTCACGGCTGAGCGAACTGAGTTGCCAGTCCAGCTGTTGCTCACCAAATGCGATCTTCTTGATGAAGATCAAAGTGCACAGCTGAAAAATCGCCTCAGCGGTTGGGGCTATGAGCCGTTGCTTTTATCAAGTGAGACCGGGCTCGGCATGGATGATCTGCGGCGGCGGCTGCAGGACAGTCCTCTTTCAGTGCTGTGCGGGCCCTCAGGTGTTGGCAAGAGCAGTCTGCTGAATGCCTTGATGCCCACGCTCAGTTTGCGGGTAGGAGCGGTGTCAGGGCGGTTGCAACGGGGTCGTCACACCACACGGCATGTGGAGCTGTTTCCCCTCAACCAGGGATCCCGTGTAGCGGATACGCCTGGGTTTAATCGGCCCGATCTCCCTGAGAACCCCCGAGAGCTGGTCATGCTCTTTCCTGAGTTGCGAGATCAGCTCGATCCATGGCCGTGTCGCTTCCGCGATTGTCTGCACCGGGGTGAGCTTGGTTGCGGTGTGCAACGCAACTGGGAGCGTTACGCCATGTACACCTCTGCTCTTGAGGAGTGTTCAAGCGTTAGCCGCCCATCCCGGGAAGGTTGAGATTCAGCCCGCCGGTCAGTTCTTCCATGCGGCCTTTCATCGTGGCCGTGGATTGTTCGTAGGCGGCCTGTAGAGCTTCCAGGGTGGCCGTTTCGCTGGCCTCCTGGCCATCGCTGAGCAAGGAGGGGTCCATCCGCACCCGTAGGGGCTGCTGGTTGCCGGATAGCCAGATGCTCACGCGTCCATCACTGCTTTTTCCCTCGATCTCCATTGCATCAAGCTCGTCCTGCAGGGCCTGTGCGTTCTGCTGAATCTCCTGGGCCTTTTTGAAGGCCTCGGTGAGCTGACCGAAATTGGGAAGTCCGAACCCTGCCATGGTGCTGCTTAGGGAGCACGCAGGTTAAGCGGCAGCAGCAAATCCAAGCCGTTTCACTTCGGGGTGCAGTCGTACGGCATGCCGCTGTTCAACCCGATCCTGAACCAACTCGATGAGTTGGTTGATATCCACCGCTGTTGCATTACCGGTGTTGACGATGAAATTGGCGTGAACACTGGAGACTTCTGCTCCCCCAACCCGTTCGCCCTTCAGTCCGAGCTCTTGAATCAGACGGCCCGCTTTTAGTGGTTCGGGATTGCGAAACACGCTGCCGCAGCTCGGCAGGGTGTAGGGCTGTGTGCTGGTTCGATGGCTGAGGTTGCTGTTTGTTTCGCGCCTGAGTTCCTGCGGGTTATGGCCCGGCTCCAGCCTGAATCGGGCGGAAAGCACCAGCAGATTCTCCTGCTGCAGCCGGCTGTGGCGGTAGTCGAACTCAAGCTGATCTCTTTTGAGTTCAAAGCTCTCTCCGCCCTGGATGGGTACCACGCGCACCGCTTCGAGCCAGTCGGCGGTGCAGCCACCCTGGGCGCCGGCATTCATCACGGCGGCGCCACCAACGGTGCCGGGAATTCCAACGGCCCAGGCCAATCCTTTGAGCCCGGCTCGGGCGGCTCGGCGAGCGAGCGTTGGGATGGGTTCACCGGCAAGAGCTTCAATGACGCCACTGTTGCTGTCCAATTCAGCACCCTGCAGTCGCCGCAGACTGAGGGTGAGTCCAGGCAGCCCGTTGTCGTGAATCAGCAGATTTGATCCGGCTCCGATCACCTGGCAGGGCTGGCCATTTGCTTTGGCCCATTGAAGAGCTGCCAGCACTTCATCCACTGATTCCGGTTCGATGATCCACGTGGCAGGTCCACCGACCCGCCACGTGGTGAACTCCGCCAGCGGAATGTTCTGTCTTGGTTTGAGCTGCTTTGGATGCATCAGGCGGCCAGACGGGTCCACAGACCGTTCACGTCTCCGGCACCCATGGCCAGCACAAGATCCTCCCGACGGCTGTGGGTTCGCACCAGTTCGGTGAGATGGTCAAGATTTTCGGCCACAGTCACATTCAGTTCTGGTTTCAGCTGTCGGATGCGCTCCGCCAGCGTTCTGCTGCAGACCCCGGCTAACGGCTTCTCACCTGCGCCATAGATCGGTGCCAGCAGCAGTGCATCGCAGTTTTGTAATGCACCGGCGAAGGCCTCAAGAAATTCCTGGGTGCGGCTGTAGCGATGGGGTTGAAACACGGCCAGGAGCCTTTGAGGTGGGCTGGGAAGAGGGCTGCGACCGCTGCTCACCATCAGCTGGGCCATCGAAAGGGTGGCTTTCACCTCACTGGGGTGATGGGCGTAGTCATCAACGATGTGGCGACCTTCCCAAGTGCCGCGTAGATCGAAGCGTCGACCTGGTGGTTGCAGAGCATCAAGACCAGGGATCAATTGCTGGAAGGGGATGCCTTCCATGCGGCAAGCAGACAGCGCGGCGGTGGCATTGCTGAGATTGTGCAAACCAGGCATGGGCAGGGTGAAGTCCCCCACGGCTTGTCCTGCTTCGTAGAAACGCGCCAGGCAACGATCACCGTCCAGCCGCAGCGGCAGAGCGGCGAAATCAACCCCTTCATGGCTGGTCACCGACCACCAGGAATCCGGTTGAAAGTGCTCCCGAAGAATCGGGCAGTCGCGGTTGGCCAATACTCGGCCGCATCCATCAGCGAAACGTTGCAGCGTGGTGATCAGATCGTTGAGATCGCTGTAGTGGTCTGTGTGGTCGAGCTCAAGGTTGGTCAAGACCCCGAGATGAGCCTCAAACTTCACCAGTGAGCCATCTGATTCATCGGCTTCGGCCACGAGAAGACGGCCTCGGCCTGCGTGGCCATTGCTCTTCAGGCATGGAACGATCCCGCCAATGACGGCGGTTGGATCCTCATCGGCTTTCACCAGAAGGGTGGTGATCAGCGTGCTTGTGGTGGTTTTGCCGTGGCTGCCGGCGACTGCGATCGACGGCTGCTCGGCAATCAGCGCTGCCAGGAGATCGGACCGGTGCCAGATCGTCAGACCGGCAACCCTGGCTTGGACGAGTTCCTCATTCGTTTCTGGGATGGCAGAACTGACCACAACAATCGGTTTCAGCCCCGATGCAGTGATGGCCTGAATGGTTGTGGCGTTCTGCTCCGGGTAGACCCCGACCCCGAGTTCTTTGAGCTGCCTCACCGTTGCGTTATCGCGAGGGTCGGATCCCGTTACCGGATGCGCCCGATCCACAAGGATCCTTGCCAGAGCAGACATTCCGATGCCGCCGACGCCAATAAAATGCACTGGGTGCTGGCGTTCGAGCGGAGAGGCCAAGGACTACTTCCAGAGGGCCGAAAGATAAGTCAGTTCAGCAGTGCCGTCCTGCTGTTGATGGAACGGATCGGTTCGAATCGGCTGGGACGAGATCAGAGAATTTTTGCTTATTTCTGTATGATCTGCGGCCAAAACCCCTGCGGCCTTTCCTGCCATGACTCTGCGCGTTGCGATCAATGGATTCGGCCGGATTGGTCGCAATGTGCTGCGGGGATGGATCAGCCGTGGAGCCGACACGGGTCTTGAAATCGTGGGGATGAACTCCACGTCCGATCCAGCAACCAGCGCTCACCTGCTGACCTACGACTCCATTCTGGGTCGTTTGGATCCTTCCGTGGATATCAAGACCACGGATGATTCGATGTTCATCAATGGCAAAGAGATCAAGTTCTTTGCTGACCGCAACCCTCTCAACTGCCCTTGGAAGGAGTGGGGTGTTGACCTGGTCATCGAGTCAACCGGTGTTTTCAATACCGATGAGAAGGCCAGCATGCACATGCAGGCTGGTGCCAAGAAGGTCATCCTCACCGCACCAGGAAAAGGTGATCGCGTCGGCACCTTTGTGGTGGGCGTTAATGATGATCAATACCGCCATGAGGATTGGGACATCCTCAGCAACGCCAGCTGCACCACCAACTGCCTGGCTCCAATTGTGAAGGTTCTGGACCAGAACTTCGGTCTCGACTGGGGTTTGATGACCACCATTCACAGCTACACAGGTGATCAACGGATCCTGGACAACAGCCACCGCGACCTGCGCCGTGCCCGGGCTGCAGCTCTGAACATGGTCCCCACCACCACCGGTGCGGCTAAGGCTGTTGCTCTGGTTTATCCCGAGGTGAAGGGCAAGCTCACCGGCTTCGCCATGCGAGTCCCCACTCCGAACGTGTCTGCCGTTGACCTCACCTTCGGACCGTCCCGTGGGGCGAGTGTTGACGAGATCAAAGCCGCCATCAAGTCGGCTTCTGAGAACGGCATGAAGGGGATCATCAAGTACAGCGACCTTCCCCTGGTCTCCACCGACTATGCCGGTACCAACGAGTCCACCATTTTCGACGCCGACCTCACCTACGCCATGGGCGACAAGGCTGTGAAAATCCTTGCCTGGTACGACAACGAGTGGGGCTACAGCCAGCGTGTGGTTGATCTGGCTGAGGTTGTTGCCAGAAACTGGAAGTGATCTTTCCAGGTTGAAAACCTGTCAGAGCCCTCCCTTTGGGGAGGGTTTTTTTTGGCCCTTACGTGCCGGTCTGGAAATGGTCGAATCCACTGCTTCCAGCCAGTGTTGACCCGTCGCTCCAGATCATTTGATCTGCCTCTTCAGTTATTCGCCCCAGGCAATGACTTCCCGGCATCGCGATTTGCCAGGCTTTTGCCCATGCCGGTGGCAGCGTCAGCACCAACTCGAAGTCTTCGCCGCCGGAGAGGCACCAGTGATCCCACCGCTTTCCCTGCGGCCATCCGTTGGGTCGTGGAATCTCAGATTGCTGCAAAACGACGCCGCAACCGCTGGCCTTGCAAAGTCCCTGCACCGCAGCGATCAGTCCGTCGCTGCTGTCAGTTCCTCCCGCTCGCCACGGCAGGTTTGCTGGTTTGCAGCGCAACAGGCTGTTCAAAGCATCAAAACGGGGTACAGGGCGACGGTGCTGCTGGATGGCTCGTGCCTGCAGTGCCTTGTTCAGTGCAGCGCTGGCTGGATCGACCTCCTGGCGGAGCAGCGCCAGCCCCAGCCGGCTCAGGCCGTGTGCACCGCTTGTCACGACAACATCGCCTGGCTCTGCACCGCTGCGCAGTAGCTGCAGCGGTCCCAGTCGGCCCAGGGCGGTGATCGCCAGCAGTCGATTGGTTCCTGCTGAGCAGTCTCCGCCGAGCAGCACGCCGCCGAACTGGTTCAGTGCCGAGCTGATCCCGCCGTAGACCCCTTCCACCCAGTCCCAACGGGTATCCCCTGGTGCCACCAGCCCAACCGTGATTCCATCAACGCTTGTCACACCACTGGCTGCCAGATCAGACAGGTTGGCCGCGACGGCTCGCCAGCCTGCATCCCCGGCAGAAGTGGTGTTGTCACTGAAATGGATGCCATCCACCAGCACGTCGGTGTTCACGATCAGAGAACGAGGATCGGGAGCGAGGCAGGCGGTGTCGTCTTCCAATTGTCCTGGCGGAGCGAAGAGGGCGAGCCGCTGCAGCAGTTCGGCTTCACCCAGCTCCGCCAGGGTGCTCATGCGTGTTTGCGGAGCCGGTCCGCACCGTCGGTCACGGTGATGGAACGGATGCTGTCATCAACCCCCAGCTCTTCCAACACATCAAACCCGTTAACGACATAACCGAAGGCAGCGTTTCGCCCATCCACAAGGTTGAGCCCCGCCGGTGTCAGTTCAGCCTCATAGAGGAACATGAAGAACTGCGAGGAACCGTCGTCCAAGGCGTGATCCGAGTGAGCCCAGCCGAGGGTGCCCAGGGTGGCAAACGGCAGGGTCGGTGTGGCCTTGAACAGGCCTACGTCTTCAAACGTCTCGTTGTAGATCGTGTCTTCCTCTTCAGGAACGCGGATCTCAAGGGGGACGTGGCGCTCCTGTTTCGTGGATGGATCGATGTAACCGATTTCAGGTCCTTTCGGATCACCGCTCTGCAGCACGTAGAAATCTTCTGCGCGAATGAAGGGGAGACCGTCATAAAAACCTTTTAAAGCAAGGTCAACAAAGGCACCGGCGGTCAACGGTGCGTTGTACCCGTCAACGATGGCGGTTAGGTCGCCCTGGCTGGTGCTGATGACCAGGGTTGCGCGACCCTGTAGACGCGGCAGAGCATCGAACTCCGATGGGATCTCTCGCTCAAAGCCGTCTTCAACCATCAGAGCCTCAACGGAGCCGATGCGGCTGAGCGTGCTGCGTCGTGCTGCGATAAATCCAGGTTTGTCAGTTTCTCCGATGCGTTCCTTGAGGGTGATGAGGCCCTGATCGACCTCTTTCAGCAGGGACTCGGCCTGATCGCGGAGGTCCACCGGCACCGCTTCCAGGATGGTGGTGCGACGCTTGCTGAGCAGGGCTTCGCTGCGGGATACGGCCTTCCCAAGTGCGGGCCAGCGTTTGGCTCGGAGGTCATCACTGGTCAGTTCCAGTCGATGCTGCAGTTCACGAATGTCGTCTTGTTCGAACGGCAGGGCATCGCGCAGGATTGCTGCAGGGTCCTTCACGGCGTTGCCCTGGGGCAGCCCGGCCCATGCAGGTGCTGCGATGCTGAATAGAGCAATGCTGATCAAGCCGATCAGAAGGGCCTTGAAACGCTGATAGGCCAAGGGGAACCCTAGTGCTGACGCGACTTTGGCACAGCCGTATAGTCCGTTGAACCGTTCGGCCGGAATGATCTCCAGCAACGACTTCCGCACCGGCACCACGATCGAGATAGATGGTGCTGTCTGGCGTGTGGTGGAGTTCCTGCATGTGAAGCCCGGTAAGGGCTCAGCTTTTGTGCGCTCCAAGCTCAAGGCGGTCAAGACTGGCAGTGTGGTGGAGAAGACGTTCCGTGCCGGGGAGATGATCCCTCAGGCCATTCTGGAGAAGGCCTCTCTTCAGCACACCTATATGGAGGGTGAAGACTATGTCTTTATGGACATGGGAACATATGAGGAGACACGTCTGACCGCTGATCAGATCGGTGATAGCCGCAAATACCTCAAGGAAGGAATGGAGGTGAATGTCGTCTCCTGGAACGACAACCCCCTGGAAGTGGAACTGCCTAACTCGGTGGTTCTGGAGATCACGCAGACCGATCCAGGCGTGAAGGGTGATACGGCGACCGGGGGAACCAAGCCGGCCATTCTTGAAACCGGTGCCCAGGTGATGGTCCCGCTGTTCCTCTCCATTGGCGAGAAGATCAAGGTCGACACCCGCACCGACAGCTACTTGGGCCGTGAGAACGGATGACTATGCAACTTGATCACGAGCAGCTTCATCGGCTACTGGAAGCCCTTGGTGAAAGCGATATCCAGGAATTCCGACTTGAGGGGGATGACTTCCGTCTCGAAGTCCGTCGGAATCTGCCGGGCCAGACCGTTGTGGCATCAGCGGCCGCAGCACCTTTGGTGGCAGCAGTTCCTCCACAGGCCGCTCCAGCGGAGACAACATCTCCTCCGCCAGCTGCGGCATCCACCCGCAGTGATCTGCAGGACATCACAGCTCCCATGGTGGGGACCTTCTATCGGGCTCCTGCACCGGGTGAACCCTCGTTCATCGAGGTGGGCAATCGTGTGGATGTCGGTCAGCCCGTCTGCATTCTCGAAGCGATGAAGCTGATGAATGAGCTCGAGTCGGAGGTGAGTGGTGAGGTTGTCGAGATCCTTGTGGACAACGGCACACCGGTGGAATTCGGCCAGGTTCTGATGCGTGTCAAGCCCGTCTGAATTCACTTAGATCCCAGGCCGCCTGGAGGGCGGCCACCATGCTGTCCGGTCGTGCGATACCGGCAGCAGCGATGTCAAATCCTGTTCCGTGGTCCGGTGAAGTGCGTAAGAACGGGAGTTCAAGGGTGGTGTTCACGGCCGCGTCAAAGGCAAGCAGTTTCAAGGGAATCAACCCCTGATCGTGATAAAGCGCCAGGTATCCGTCAGGGCCCTTTGAACTCGTGTCCCTCCAGGCTTGGCCAGCACTGAGCCAGCAGGTGTCTGGAGAGATTGGACCTTCCAGTCGCACACGGGGATGCCGCTGTCGCCAGGAGTGCAGCAGTGGTTCCAGCCAGTTCGCCTCTTCAGATCCCAGGCGTCCGTTTTCGCCCGCATGGGGATTGAGGCCTGCCACCACCAGATGAGGCGTTGGCCGGAAGCGTTGGCAAAACGCAAGCAGCACCGACAGTTTGTGTTCCACAACCGCAGGATTCAGGGCCTGCGAAACCTGATTCAGTGGCAGATGCGTGGTCGCCAGCAGGGTGTTCAGCCGCCAGCCGGTGTGGGGTGAAATCGCTGTGAACAGCATCGAGGATCGGGCTGAGCCCGCCAGTTCGGCCAGCCGTTCGGTCTGGCCGGGGTAGACCCGACCTGCTGCATGCCAGAGGTGTTTCGCGATGGGCGCCGTCACCAGGGCTCGAGCCTGCTTTTCCTTCAGAAGCATCACCGAGCGTGTCAGCCAGTCGAAGCCAGCCGAGGCTCCTGCAACGCTTGGCTGGCCAGGTTCCACAACGATTGTCAGGGGTTGGTCGTCGATGCAGAGATCGGCTGGATCGGCCAGGGGAATGGTGGATTGCCTTCGCAGCCGTTCGTGTGTGCTGATCAAGGTGCGGCGACAGCCAACCAGGATTGGCTTGAGTGCCGTGGGAAGGCTTGGGTCGGCCAGTGCTTTGAGCACCACTTCCATGCCGATGCCGGCGGGATCACCCAGGCTGATCAGCAGATGCGGACTAGCTTCGGATCCTGATTGAGAAGACATCCCTTTGCTGCGGTTGTTTCTGCTCGGGCTCGTGCTGGTGGGTTTGGCCACTGGTCTGCAACGTCAGTGGCTGGTGGTCGACTGGGGCAGGATGATCGACGACCTGGGCCTGGCTGTTTCGGAGGGCGATCAGCCCGTTGATTTCAACCAGCTGATCATCGGCGATTAAACGTTCTGGTGAAGGTCCTGCTTCAGGCAGTCCTGCAGGCCGATGCGGTAGTTGGGATGGAGCAGTGTGTACCCGAGCTCCTTGCACAGCAGTCGGTTGCTGACCCGACGATTTTCGCTCCAGAAGGATTGGCCCATGGCGCTCATGGTCTGACTCGCATTCGCGAAGCTCTCCTCCGCAGGAAGATTGCAGCCGAGCAGCTCTGCAGCGAACTCGAGTAGCTCTGCGGATGGAGTTGGTTCATCGTCGGTGACGTTGACGATCGGCGGCGCATGGCCTGATGCGGCCTTGTGAATGAGGTGCAGACAAGCACCGGCGATGTCTTCGACGTGAATGCGGCAGAACACCTGATGCTGTTTGTTGATGCGACGGGCTCGGCCGGATCTCAATCCATCCAGTACCGAGCGTCCCGGTCCATAGATGCCTGGCAGCCGCAGGATCTGAACCGGCAGACCACTGTTGAGCCAGGCTTGCTCGCACTCCAGACGGCGACGACTGCGGTCCTGGCCTGGTGATGCTGGATCTGTTTCGCTGACCCACTGCCCTTGGCAGTCTCCATAGACCCCAGTGGTGGAGAGGTAACCAACCCAGACCGGTGAAATGTTTTTCAGGAGAGGTCCGAGGCATTCCAGGGTCGGATCCCCTCCCTCGAGGGAGGGGGGGATTGTGCACAGCACATGGCTGACGCCTTCCAGATCGCTGAAGCTGGGCTGCACACCTGTTGTGCTGTCGAAGGCGAGATCGCTGCTGTCTGGTTCAGGGTGACGGCGTGTGCTGATCACCGTGGTGCCAAGGGTGTTGAGCAATCGCGCGAAGCAGCGGCCGCTGTAACCGCCTCCAAGCACCAGAACCTTGGCGCCAGGCCCAAGTGGATGGGCTTGATTGACAAGCCTGGAAAGCATCAGTACACCTGTATTAGTTTGTTTCGGATGGTATGACGGCCAGTAGTTTCGATCGCGCTTCCGCCCGAGCTCGCTCTGCCTTCTGCCCCAGCATTGTGGCTGTTGTCGTGCTCATCGCTGCGTTAGTTCTGGCTCCGGACGATCCCAGCTCTCAGGCTTCGATTTGTGAGAGGCACCATTCATCGGATGCCTGCCGCGTGTGGTGAAGGCTCATGCGGCCTTGTAGCTCAAGTTGCTGTCGTCTTGGTCTGTCGCTGATGAGGACTCATCAAGAGGTTGAGCCCATTGCAATAGTCGCAGCGCCAACCTCAGATCACCATCCATCCAGGCGCGGATGGCCATGGCTCGCCGGGGGTCGTAAAAACGTTGGCGCCGGTACCAATCGAAGACTTCCGCATCAGATTTGCGGCCGTTGCAGGACAGGCATGCCGGGACGCAGTTTTGAGTCACGCTCAGGCCGCCGTGAGCTCGGGGGTGAATGTGATCAATTGATTCGGACGGTTTGCCGCAATAAATACATGTTTTACCCGTGCATGTATGTAGTGATTGTCTCCATCGACGGACGCGTAATTTGGGGCAGAGTTCATCTAGAAAAACTGCATCCCTGCTATGCATCCGAAGGCTTTCGGTTGAGTCGATTCTGGCGCACACTGAAGAGGCGTCAATGTGTCGAGCACTGCAGTTTCGACAGTTCGTTGCTGATGTGACATGGCACTTCAGAGTCGCTTGTTGATGAACTTGATTTCTGTAAAGTGAATGTTTGCGGGGACTTGAATTTCCGCTCCCGAGCCTCTCCGCTGCAGCCTTGATCTGTCTTCCGCCGGCTTGATCCGGGTGGTTAATCCTTTTGATGCGGTCACCCAGGCTCAATTGCGTCGCATCCGACCTCGCGGACGTTGGATCGGTGCCAAGCAGGGCTGGGAGTTTCCTTTGGCAGCGGCGACTCCGCTACGTCAGTGTCTGGGCCGGCGCTTTCCACTGACGCCTGAGTTGCAGCAATGGCTGGACTGGTGTGACTGCCCACTTCCTCCGCTCCCACACCATCGCGACCTCGTTACGGCAGCGGACCTTGATCAGCCTCTCCAGGATGGGCGGATCCCGTTGTCCCATCAGCGGTCAGGGGTTCGTTGGTTGTTGGCCAGGCGTGGTGCTGTTCTGGCTGATGAGATGGGCCTTGGCAAGACCCTCACGGCGTTGCTGGCGGCGAGGTCTCTGATGCGATGCACCGATTTGAGGCTGATGGTGGTGGCACCGGTCGGGCTTCATCCGCACTGGCGCCGGGAGGCCGAGGTGGTGGATCTTCAGTTGCAGCTGGTGAGCTGGGCTCGGTTGCCGAAGGAACTTCCGCCAGCGGGAACACTTCTTGTTGTCGACGAGGCTCACTTCGCTCAGTCGTTACGAGCTGCTCGCACGGCGGCATTGCTGCGATTGGCCCGGCATCCCCGTCTCAGAGCGATCTGGATGCTCACGGGTACACCGATGAAGAATGGTCGTCCAGATCAGTTGTTCCCTTTGCTAGCGGCGATCGACCATCCGATCGCTCGGGATCAAAGGCTGTATGAGGAGCGCTATTGCCAGGGGCACTGGCGAGAACGGCAGGGGAGGCGCCAGTGGCAGGCCAGCGGGGCTTCGCAGTTGGAGGAACTTCGGCGTCTGACCCGACCGCTGATCCTGCATCGACGCAAGTCGCAGGTGCTGGCTCTTCCGCCCAAACGACGTCGCCAGCAACCGGTCGTGCTGACGGAGGCGGAATCCCTCGGTTTCGATCACCGGGTGGATCTCATTCTGGAGGACTACCGCCGTCGGGCCGCTTTGGGCGAGGTTCGTTCTGATGCCGAACCACTGGCTTTGCTGACAGCCCTACGCCGCATTGCTGCCGAGTTCAAGCTTCCTGCTGCGGTCCTGTTGCTGCGCGAGCTGCTCAATCGAGGTGAGGCGGTTGTGCTCTTCAGCGGTTTCATTGAACCCTTGCAATTGTTGCAAGAACGGCTGGGGGGCGAGCTGCTGATCGGTCGTCAGCGTCCGGCGGAGCGTCAGCTGGCTGTGGATCGTTTTCAGCAAGGAGACAGCGATCTCCTGCTCGCCACGTTCGGGACAGGGGGTCTTGGCTTCACCCTGCACCGAGCGCGACATGTGGTTTTGCTGGAACGCCCCTGGACACCGGGTGACGTTGATCAAGCAGAAGACCGCTGCCATCGCCTTGGCATGGATGGTGCAGGTCTCACCTGCCATTGGTTGCAGCTGGGCCCGGCCGATCAATTGGTGGATGGCCTTGTGGCCAGCAAAGCGCAGCAGATTGAAATCCTGCTGGGTCCACGACGGATGAAACTCGCCCGCAAGTCACTGCCCGCCATGATTCGTCAGTGTTTGCAGTCAGCTTGAGCGTCGAGTCTTGGCTCCTGCGACTCAGTAGCTGTAACGCTCGCTGCTGCCCGTGGGCATCTCCACCTCGGAGTCGGTGGAGATGCCCACGCTGGTATCGGTGGTTGTTGATGAGCTGCTGATGTTGGGGCTGCTTGTTTTCTGCGATGCCGTTGAGGCTTTGGATCCGCCGAACAAATCACCCAGGTAGCGTCCGCAGTCCGGGTAGCTGCCAGGGTCATTGACCACTGCTTCGGTGATCATCACGGAGGCGTGTTCCGGTGAAGTCTTGAACATGCTGCGGCCCTGGCGTTTGATCAACGCATAGGCAGCGTTCCAGCTCACGTTGTGATCGTTGCCGCTGGATCGCATGAAGCAATAGATCTTGGCTCCTTTCGATTGGGTGGCTTCGTCGGCCATGCCGGCGGCGGAACCTCCCAGCAGTCCACCGATCAGTCCAGCGGTGCAGAGCACGAGTGATCGACGCATGGCAAGGGAGAACGCGGCGTTGATACAACGTATCGATGGCAGCGTCACTGTCCAGGGCTGACCAGACGCACCACGAGAGGAATCACCAGCAACACTGTGATCAACCGCACGGCGTGGAGGGCTGCTACGGCGGCTCCGACACCGAATTCCGCTCCGACCAGGCTCATGCCGCTGATCCCACCTGGAGCAGCACCCAAAAGAGCGACCACCGGATCAATGCCGAGCAGACGACTGCTCCAAAGGCCCACCACAATTCCCGTAAGCACCAGGCTCAGGGTGATCAGCAGGGCTGGTCTCCACAGCAACTGCAGCTGCTCCAAAGACGTTCGTGTCAAGCCCGCACCGAGCACGGTGCCGATGCCGATTTCAAGCATGGTTCGTGTTCCTGGCGGCCATGTTGCGGTTTCTACCCGCCCGCTCATGCTGAGGACTCCTGCGCCAATCAAGGCTCCGGCCAGTGGAGCTGCAGGGATCCCGCTGAACAGAGCAAGCAGCCCTACGGCGGTGCCGGCCAGCAGGTACAGCGTCAGCGTGGCCAGAGGGGGCATCAGTTCTGGTGTGTGCAGCGTTCTGATCTTGAGCCACCGGCCTCCATGTGTTGTCATCGGGCCAGCGTTCATATCCGCCCATGAGCTCATCGGTATCCTTTCGGATCACCCGCACTGCGGAGGATCTTGCGCAGACGATCACCACCTTGTCTCAGCGCTTGGTGAAGCTGGAGCAGCGGCAGGAAGCTCTGGAGCTTCAGGTGCGTCAGCAGCTGCAGTCTGTTCAGCAGGTCCCGGATGAAGAGCGGGCCACATTGGATGGCATTGAACAGCTGTTGCAGGAAACCCGGCAATTGCTTGAGCTCACTGACACCCAGCCCGACGACAACGCTTTCGGTCAGGAGTTGGCCGCATAAGGGTGGCAGGGGGTGCCAGAATAAAAAGAAAGGCAACTATGGCAATCACCATTCCTGCCTCAGCTGTTACCGAACTCACCACTAGAACCCGTTCAGGTTTTCTTGAGGGCGGACATCAACTTGAAAAGCTCGAATTCGCTTTAGCCATCGCAGAGGCCCGTGGAGATCAGTCTCGATGTTCCATGTTGCGTGATCGCATTGCTGATCTGGGGGGTAATTCTGAGGAGCCAGGAACTTGATTCCTCGGACTTATCAATTATTACTGGAAATCATTATTGGTAGAGGTAGGATTTTGCTGAAGCAATGACCTGCTGATTCGTTGACAATCGCTCCGGCAAAATCTGAAGGTTCAGTGGATGTTGCTCGCGCTCAGCACGCTGAATCCGCTAAAAATTATTTTGATCAAGCAAAAGACAGGGCGGAAGAGGGTTCTTTCCGTGAAGCTGCCACTTTGATTCTCAGAGGCTTGGATCAAGAACGGCGGTCTCAATCGGCAGGCCCGCAGATCATGCAATTGATCAAGCCAAGGATCTGACGACTAAAAGTAAAAGCGGGTGACCGGATTTGAACCGGCGACGTTCAGCTTGGGAAGCTGACATTCTACCACTGAATTACACCCGCAGTTGGGCGAGAAGTCTCTCGCCATCACCGTTCTAGCCCAGTGCAGCGGCTGCTGCTGCCACGCCGGCACCCGGTGATCCCTTGTGCAGGCCGAGGGCCTGCAATGTGGCTTCGATAGCGGACACCGCCGTCAATACATCGCGATCGCACACAAAGCCGAGATGGCCGATGCGGAACACCTTGCCTTTGAGGTGGTCCTGGCCGCCAGCCAGCAGGATGTCGAATTTTTCCTTCACCGCTTTGCGCAACTGCTCAGCGTCGATTCCTTCCGGAGCAACAGCAGTGATCGCGGGGCTGCCGTAGCCCTCGGCGGCGAACAACGGCATTCCGATGGCCTTCATCCCGGCCTGGGCGGCAGAGCGATGGCGGGCATGGCGGGCGAAGATTGCTTCCAGGCCTTCCCTCTGCATCATGTCGAGAGCTGCTTCCAGGCCGAAATAGAGATTCACAGCCGGAGTGAAGGGATTGCTGTCTTTTGCAGCAGTCTTTCGGTAGGGCCCGAGGTCCAGGTAGAACTTGGGAAGGTCTGAGGATTCATAGGCTGTCCAGGCCCGATCGCTCATGGCCACGAAGCTCAGCCCTGGCGGCAACATGTAGCCCTTCTGGGAACCGGAAGCGACCACATCTAGACCCCAGGCATCCATCGGCACATCCGTTGCGCCAAGGCTGGTGACGCAGTCCGCAAGGGTCAGGGCTGTGCCGTGAACTTTGACGTGGCCGGCGATCGTCTCAAGATCATTGATCACTCCGGTGGATGTTTCGGAATGGGTCAAGATCACAGCCTTGATGGCTTTGGCAGTGTCCGCTTCCAGCGCAGCGCGGAACGCCTCCGGATCCAACGGTTGCCCCCACTCAGCCTTGATGACATCAACATCCAGGCCGTAGGCCCGCGCCACCTTGACCCAGCGCTCACCGAACTTGCCGTTATCACCGCAAATCACCTTGTCGCCACGGCTCAAGGTGTTGATGATCCCGGCCTCCATCGCGGCGGTGCCGCTTCCCGTGATCACCAGGACGTCGCCACTGGTTTGGTGCAGCCATTTCAGCTGTTCCGTTGTGCGGCGCACAATCGCCTGAAACTCACCGCTGCGGTGGCCGATTGGGTGACGTCCCATCGCCTTGAGCACCGTTTCGGGCACCGGGGTTGGACCCGGGATCATCAGGGTGAGCTTGTCCTGCATGGCGCGGGGGATGCCAATCGGCGACTCTAGAAAACAGCCTCCCCTCGGTTATCGATCAGTCGAGCACTGGTTTGACTCTTCCCGTATGGGTGGCCGCGGCGGCCAAGGCAGCCCTGCGGGCATTGCTGGAGCAACCGTTCAGTTCCGTTCAGTCGCTCACTCAACCTGGAAGAGCGGAACCGCTGTCGGTGCCGATTCAGTCTGCTGCACGGCTGAGTACAGACCAGGCTTTGGCGATCAGTCGTTGCGACCCTGGGATGGGACTGGATCTCACCCGGGATCTGGAGATTTGGGTTCGGGTGGCTTGGATCGCATCGTCCGGAGATCGTTTGCAGCTTCGGGCTGGTGAGGGGCTTGGCACCTTGGGTGCCGGTGGTGAGCTGTGCACGTCTGCATTTGCACGTGATCTGCTTGAGGCCAATCTGATGCCGCTCTTGCCCCCCGGCCGTGCTCTCCAGGTGGAGCCTGTTTTCCCTCGAGGGCGGGAGTTGGCTGAGCGAACCAGCAATGCAGCCTTTGGTGTGGTCGATGGTCTGGCCCTGATCGGTACCCAGGCGGAGGTGCAGCGCAGTGCGGCTCCCGATCAACTGCAGCAGGTATTGAAGGAGTTGCAGAGCCTGACGGCGAAGTCCAGTTTCGGTGGTTCGCTGATTTTGGTTGTTGGTGAAAACGGCTTGGACCTGGCTCAGCGCAATGGGCTTGACCCGAGCTTGAAGGTCGGCAATTGGATGGGGCCGGTGCTTGTGGCTGCAGCAGAAGCGGGTGTGCGTGATCTGCTCCTGTTCGGGTACCACGGAAAGTTGATCAAGCTGGCTGGCGGGATCTTTCACACCCATCACCATCTGGCGGATGGTCGGCTTGAGGTGCTCACCGCCCTGGCGGTCGATCAGGGGTTGGCTCGCGCCCAACTTCAGCAAATCCGCTGTGCAGCCTCAGTGGAGGAGGCGTTTCAGGGTCTCCCCCCCAGCGAGGCTGAGCGGTTGGGATGCGCACTCGCTGCAGCTGTTGAGCAGCGCAGTCAGGCCTACATCGGGCGATATGGCAAATGGCCGATGAGGGTCGGAGCAGGGATATTTGATCGCAGCCGTTCGGTTCGCTGGCGCGGTCCTGTTGCGGAGAAGCGCTTCTTTACGCTGATGGATTAGCGGTCGTCGCAACGCGACACATTTGAGGATCGATGTCCCAGCACTCCTCCGACGGTCAGCGTCAGCCGGCCATCGTCATCCTTGATTTCGGTTCGCAATATTCCGAGCTGATCGCTCGCCGCGTGCGGGAGACCGAGGTGTTTTCAGTGGTGCTTGGTTACAGCACGTCAGCTGAAGAGTTGCGCCGGATGGCTCCGAAGGGAATCATCCTCAGCGGTGGCCCCAGTTCCGTGTATGCGGACCATGCGCCTCTGTGTGACCCAAACATCTGGAACCTGGATATCCCTGTGCTCGGGGTCTGTTACGGCATGCAGCTGATGGTGCAGCAGCTCGGTGGTGTGGTCGAAGCGGCCACCGGCAAGGCCGAATACGGCAAGGCTCCGCTCGAGGTGGATGACCCCACTGATCTGCTCACCAACGTCGACAACGGTTCGACGATGTGGATGAGCCATGGGGATTCGGTCAAGGCGCTGCCCGAAGGCTTTGTTCGTCTCGCCCACACCGCCAACACCCCTGAGGCGGCGGTGGCCAACCTGCAGCGCAAGCTTTATGGCGTGCAGTTCCATCCGGAGGTGGTTCATTCCACCTGCGGTATGGCTTTGATCCGCAATTTCGTTTACCACGTCTGTGGCTGTGATCCGGACTGGACCACCAGCGCCTTTATCGATGAGGCCGTCGCCTTGGTGCGGCAGCAGGTGGGCGAAAAGCGTGTGTTGCTTGCCCTTTCCGGTGGTGTGGACTCATCCACCTTGGCCTTCCTGCTGAAGAAAGCGATTGGTGATCAGCTCACCTGCATGTTCATCGACCAGGGCTTCATGCGGAAGGGGGAGCCCGAGTTCCTGATGGACTTCTTCGACCGCAAGTTCAACATCCATGTGGAGTACATCAATGCCCGTCAGCGCTTCATCGGCAAGCTGAACGGCATCACCGATCCCGAGGAGAAGCGAAAGATCATCGGTACGGAGTTCATCCGCGTGTTCGAAGAGGAGAGCAAGCGTCTCGGACCCTTCGATTACCTGGCGCAGGGCACCCTTTACCCCGATGTGATCGAGAGTGCAGGAACGAATGTTGACCCCAAAACCGGTGAGCGGGTAGCCGTGAAAATCAAGAGCCACCACAACGTGGGAGGCCTGCCGAAGGATCTTCAGTTCAAGCTCGTGGAACCGCTGAGAAAACTCTTCAAAGATGAAGTGCGCAAAGTGGGCCGCACCCTTGGATTGCCGGAGGAGATTGTGCGGCGTCATCCCTTTCCAGGTCCTGGTCTCGCAATTCGAATCCTCGGTGAGGTCACTGACGAGAAGCTCAACTGTCTGCGCGATGCGGATCTGATTGTGCGCGAGGAGATCAGGGATGCAGGGTTGTATCACGACATCTGGCAGGCCTTTGCGGTGCTGCTGCCGGTGCGTTCCGTTGGTGTGATGGGGGACAAACGAACCTACGCCTGGCCGATCGTGCTGCGCTGTGTGTCCAGTGAGGACGGCATGACGGCCGACTGGTCTCGGCTTCCCTACGACTTGATGGAAACGATTTCCAATCGGATTGTGAACGAGGTGAAGGGGGTGAATCGCGTGGTGCTGGATATCACCAGCAAGCCTCCTGGCACCATCGAGTGGGAATAAAAGCATGGGGAGCAAGCCAGAAATATTTCAAATTTTTTACAGCCCTAAAACTTTTGCCTTATTAGATTTGGGCTTCAAGCCTTTTGATAATTCTCACCCGATTAAGCCCTACGAATTCGAGTACGGCGTAATGAGACAGCTTTATTATACCAATCCTTTTCAGAATGGGTTTTCGCATCTAGGTGTCTTTTCTCCCAAGTTTTATCTAAAGACTGGCTGGACTTCTGAGCGCTTAACTACCGTCATTGCAGAGCATAATGACGTGGATGTTTTTATGTTGAGTCCTTATAAAATTTCAAGCAGATTTTTTAACGTCTGGACACAGGGTGAGCGCTCGCATCCAGGCCTTCTGGATTTGATGGAGACAATTTTGCGTGATGCAAATCTAGACCCTTTAGTGTTAAAGATCAGAATGGGACCAATGGTGGAATGCTACTCAAATTATTGGGTTGCTTCAAGGAGATTTTGGGATCTTTATATGTCTATCTCCGAAAGAATCTATCGTTCTGTATACAGTTCTGACATAATTCTTAGGAGGGTTTTTTCTCCTGTTCGCTTGCAGTATCGCGGTCATGGAAAAATTCCGTATTTCCCTTTTATATTTGAAAGAATTTTTTCTACAGTATTAGTTCTTTATGGTGAATCATTTAAATGTTTAAGCTTGGATCGAAGAGTTTAAGTTTTTCTAAAAGAAGGTTGCTAGTGAATAGGCTTCTAGCTCACATCTGGGCATTAAAATGTTTAGGAGAACTTGAGAGTTTGATCGCATGAGAGTATTGAAGTGAGCTTTTGCGGTCAGGTCGCATCTTTTTGATTGTCTATGAGAAGTCTGGTCCACGTTCGTTTCATAAACTGCTCAAGAGCAACAGCTACTGCTTGATCTGAAGTACCCGGCTTTTTGCTGCATTTGCAACATCACAGTGCCGGCTGCATATGCGGCGCCCCGCCGTTTTCTCAGGCGTCTGGGTTACCGAATCCGGGGCAATGTGCTTCCAGATACTGGTGAGAGCAAAACCCACGCTCCTTCGGGGCTGATCAACAACTGGCGAGGGCCTTTCATCGTCGATACCTTGGACCACTGGCCATGGGTAGATGACCGCGACACAGCAGCAGGATGTGCAGCAGAGACGGCTGCAGCAGGACAGCATTCAGTTGGGTGGCCGCACGATCTACCTCAACCCTTTCCTCTACTGGCGGAGGTTTGACAGCAATACCGACCGCTGGCTACGGGAGCCAGGTCAGCTCACCGAAGATCAGATCGCTGCCAACCGTCTCCGCTTTTATCCCGAACTGGCCTGGGATCAGTTGGATGACCATGCCACCGCCGTTCATGACGGCGCCGTGGAGATGTTCCTCAAGAGCTTGGAGCTGATCAGCACCTTCCATCCCGAGCTTGGTTCCGGCCAGATGCTTGAGGTGGAGCGCAAGATGACCATCACGAAGAAGAAGGCCTTTGAGCGCTGGGTGGATAAGGCCCTGCGCCGCCGCAACCGGGAGGAGCAACGCGACCAGCGCCGCTTTGAACGCACTCGTTTTCTCAGTGCCTGGCGTGAATGGTTGTCCATGGAGACCACCCATAAAGCCCTGGTGCCGATGGTGATGCTGATGGTGCTCAGTTCGGTGGCGGGCTGGTCGCTAGGGGCTGGTCAGAGTGCGTGCCCAACACTTTCGCTGCCTTCAGGACAGACTGAGCGTTCCTGAACGGAACCGATGCCTGCTGACTCCGTTCCCGACAATCCCCTGGATCAGTTGCGGTTGTCCGTGATGCAGGACGTCCTGCCGATTGGTCTCGCCGTGTTGGAACGAGCGCGACAGGGAGGGCCGGCCAAGGTGGCTGAGGTCTTCACCACCGGCACGGATGATCCTGTCCAATCCCTGCGTCAGGAGGGTGAACCAGCGGCACGCAATGTGCGCGACCAATTGGATGCCGTCAGCCCTGGACTGGGTAATCCTGTGATGCCCGTTGCGGTTTCGGTGGAAGATCCCTCCGATGAGCGTGATGATCTGATCGAGACCTTGCAGCGGATCGAACAGCGGTTGGATCTTCTGAAGGGACACCTTCAGGACACCTGAATTCATGGCCCGGATTCCGCAGCAGCGACATGCGGGGCTGCGTCAACAACCATTGGTATTGCTTTGTGTGGTGCTGATGTTCAGTGCTGCCATGACGGCTCGCCTGGCCTGGATGCAGTTGCTCGAGGGGCCTCGCTTCCGTGAACTGGCCGATGAGAACCGGATTCGTCTGGTGCCACGCTCACCGATGCGCGGTCGTCTGCTCGACAGGAAGGGTCGGGTGTTGGCATCAAGCCGACTGTCCTATTCCCTGTTCCTCGAACCCCGCTTGGTCCTCGATGCGGATTGGCCGGATCTGCGCGGTCGTCTGGCCCGTTTGTTGAGCCTTGATCCGGCCTTGCTGGATCAGCGTCGCGATCGCGGTCTTGACCCTGGTGGTTATCGCACCACCTTGGTGCGAGAACTGAAGCCAGAGCAAGTGCTGCGCTTTCGCGAGCAGGCCCTGGGTTTGAACGGTGCTCAGGTGGATGTGGAGATTCTTCGTCACTACCCCCACGGAAGCCTGGCGGCCCATGCTCTCGGTTACACCCAGCCGATCACCGAAGGGGAGTACGAAGTCTTGGTTGAAAAGGGCTACCGGATCCGAGACCGCATTGGTCGGACCGGTGTCGAGGCTGCCTATGAGTCTCATCTTCGGGGGGCATGGGGTGGCCAGATGCTGGAGGTCAACGCCATGGGCGAGGTTCAGCGCAACCTGGGTGATCGCCCATCGAAAGCAGGCATGGACCTGACCCTGACGCTGGATCTTGATTTGCAGCGCGTGGCGGAGCAGGCGCTGGCCGATAAGCCCGGCGGTGCGGTGGTGGCTCTTGATCCCAGGGATGGTGCTGTGCTGGCTTTGGCCAGCAAGCCGGGTTTCGATCCCAACTTTTTCTCAAAGCTGATCACAACCCAGAAGGAGTACGACGCTCTTTTTGCCAACCCGGCCAAGCCATTGATGTCGCGTGCGATGAACGCCTATGACCCAGGCAGCACCTGGAAACCTGTCACCGCGATAGCCGGGATGGAATCCGGCAAGTTCCCACCTGACACCACCCTGAAGACCACCGCCTGCATTACCTATGGCGGTCACTGTTTCCCGGATCACAACGGCCGCGGCTTCGGCACCATTGGTTATGCCGATGCCCTGCGGCATTCCAGCAACACCTTCTTCTATCAGGTCGGCGTGGGTGCGGGCTCCATGGCGTTGAAGCAGGCAGCCGACCAGCTTGGTTTCCAGAGCAAGACGGGAATTGAGGTCGACTGGGAAGAAAGTGTCGGTCTTGTGGGTGATGAGACCTGGGCTGATCGTGGGCGTGGCTGGGCTGAGCCGGGTTCAGTTCCTTGGATTCCGGAGGACATGGCCAGTGCCTCCATTGGGCAGTCGGTGGTGCAGATCACGCCGTTGCAGCTGGCCCGCGCGTATGCAGTGTTTGCCAACGGCGGTTGGCTGGTGACCCCGCATCTGGCCTCGGGAGGCGTCGATTGGATGGCAACGGAGCACCGGCGAAGGGTCGACCTGAAACCATCAACGTTGGAGACCATCCGGGAGGGACTGCGCAAGGTTGTCTCCGACGGGACGGGATTCGGATTGAACGGTCCTGGGATTCCGCCGGCAGCCGGTAAGACCGGCACGGCAGAGGACAGCACCGGGGGACCGGACCATGCCTGGTTCGGCTCCTATGCCCCTTACCCCGATGGAGAGATTGTGGTGGTGGCCTTTGCTCAGAACACGCCTGGTGGGGGTTCAGTGCATGCGCTGCCGATGGCCAAAAAAGTTCTGGCCAAATGGCAAAGTTTGCGAACAGTCAGGCCGCCGTCAGAGCTGGTTGACTGAGCACCTGCCTGTAGTAGCCGCGCAGCTGTTCAGTGGCTCCGGCCCAGCCCCAGCGTTCGGCTTCCTGGCGAGCGGCTGTCCGGAGAGCCTGACGTTCGGTCGCGTCGCCGAGCAAGCGTTGTGTGGCCTCAATCAGGCTTCCGGCCCCGCCATCGGCACCATCGGGTTCGTACAGGCATCCGTTGGTCCCATCCGTGATGATGTCGGGAATGCCCCCTCGGTTCGCACCGACCACCGGGCAACCGGCAGCCATGGCTTCCAGCAGCACCAGGCCAAGGGTTTCGGTGCTTGAGGGAAACAGAAATGCATCGCCGCTGGCGTATGCGCTGGCCAGCTCTTCCCCCGATAGGTAGCCCACGAAGGTGGTGGCAGTGCCGTCGAAATGCTTTTCGAGTTGTTGGCGGTGCGGTCCGTCTCCAACGAGGGCCAGCCGCGTGTCAGGCAAAGCCTCCAGCACCGGCCGGATGCGTTCGATCTGTTTTTCGGCGGAGAGACGGCCCACGTACAGCAAGACGCCGCCGCGGTCGTCATGGCCCCCCAGTAGCCGCTCCCGCATGGTCGTGCTGCGCAGCTCGGGGCGGAAGAGATCGGTGTCGACTCCCCGCTGCCACAGGTCAGTGTGTTGGATTCCCTTGTCGCTGAGTTCCTGCACCATTGCGGTGGAGGTGCAGAGGTTGAGCAATGCCTGGTTGTGGGCAGCTTTAAGCATTTCCCACAAAAGGGGTTCCAGCATCCCAAGGCCGTAGTGCTCGAGGTATTTCGGCAGATGGGTGTGGTAACTCGCGACCAGGGGGATGTCCTTGCTTTTTGCCAGCCAGATTCCACCAAGACCGAGCACAGCGGGGTTCACCACATGGATCAGGTCGGGTTGAAACTCATCAATGGCTTCAGAGACGGCCGGCCGCGGCAGCGCCAGCTTCAGTTCTGGGTAGAGCGGCAGCGGCATCGCTGGCACACCGATTAAACGTGCCCCCATGTATTCATCCGGGCAGCCCTCCGGACAGAACACCACCACCTCATCACCAGCTTCCACGAGATGGCGCACCGTCTTGGTGAGACGGGTGACGATGCCATCAACCTTCGGCAAGAAGGTTTCAGTGAAGAAGGCGATTTTCAAGGGGTGAGCCTGATCAGGAGGCGGTGCCGATGGCCTGGGCCTGAGTTTTGGTCCAGGCTGAGGTGCAAAGGATGCGGTTACGGTCGCAGCGGTCCGCGTAGCGGGTGGCGATTTCCACCACTTCCTTCAGCAATCCGTTGTCGAGGGTGGTCGGGTTGAGGCCGAGCTCCAGGAAGCAGCGATTATCAACGATCAGGTCGTTTTCAACGGCTTCGTTGCGCGGGTTGGGCAAATTGTTGACCTCTGCCCCAGTGAGGGCAGCCACTTTTTTGGCCAGTTCGCCCACTTGATGACTCTCGGTCATCTGGTTGAAGATCTTCACGCGTTCCCCTTGTTCCGGAGGGTTGTCCAGGGCGAGCTGGACACAGCGCACCGAGTCGCGAATGTGAATGAATGCACGCGTCTGGCCACCCGTGCCGTGCACGGTGAGGGGATAGCCGATGGCGGCCTGCATGAGGAAGCGGTTGAGCACCGTTCCGTAATCACCGTCGTAATCAAACCGGTTGGTTAGACGAGGATCACGATCCGTGGCTTCGGTGTTCGTGCCCCAGACAATGCCCTGGTGCAGATCGGTGATGCGGACCTTGTCGTTTTTGTTGTAGTAAAGGAAGAGCAGTTGGTCCAGCGTCTTGGTCATGTGATAAACACTGCCAGGACTGGCGGGATGGAGGATCTCCTCCTCGAAGCGACTGCCATCCGGCTGAGGCACTTCGACCTTGAGATAGCCCTCCGGGATGGTGGCGCCGCGGTGTGACCCGTAGCCGTAGACGCCCATGGTGCCGAGGTGCACCACGTGAATGTCGAGACCGCTTTCAACAATGGCGGCCAGCAGGTTGTGGGTGCCGTTGACGTTGTTATCGACGGTGTAGCGCTTGGTGGCGCTGCTCTTCATCGAATAGGGCGCTGCACGCTGTTCGGCGAAGTGCACCACTGAATCGGGCCTTTCCTCAAGCAGCAGGTCGAGCAGACGCTGGTATTCATGGGCAATATCCATGTGGAGGAAGCGAATCGGCTTGCCGCCGATCTCCTCCCAGGCCTTGAGGCGCTCACCGATGCTGACGATCGGTGTGAGGGATTCCACCTCGAGATCGATGTCAATTTTGCGTCGGCTCAGATCGTCGACGATCAAAACCTCATGACCCTGATCCGCCAGGTTCACCGCACAGGGCCAGCCACAGAAGCCGTCGCCGCCGAGAACGAGAACTTTCACCCCAAACTCCTGCAGGAAAGAGCAAGATGCTCACTCAGGGCAAGCTACTACAGGGATTTTCCTGAACTTTTTTCAGCTGATGGCAACGGAAACAGCCATCATTGCGCCAACCAGTACGGTGCCGCCGATCAGCATCATCAGGGAGCTGCGACCTCGATTACGGCTGGTCTCAGCGTCCATCACCTCCATCCGAGGCTCCTTCGCGAAGGCGTTCAGGCGACCGCCGTCTTCCGTGGTGACCTGCATGGGTCGAATGCGATTGGTCGGACCTTATGAGTCAATTTGCCTAATGACTGCCGATGTGTAGGAGGCTTCATCTCACTTCAGATCTCTTCATCACGATTGATTACTTCACCACTCCCTGAGTCGGTGAGCTGGCCGAGGCCTCACCGCGTTTCGGCAGCCGACCGGAGCGGTAGGCCGTCCGACCGGCCGTGACCGCCTGACCCATGGCTTGGGCCATGGCCGCGGGCTCGCCGGCCAGGGCGATGGCACTGTTCACCAAGACCGCGTCAGCGCCCATCTCCATGGCCTGGGCGGCCTCGCTGGGTACACCGATTCCGGCATCCACCACCACGGGAACGCCGGCGTTCTCGATGATCAGGGCGATGTTGGCGGCATTGTTCAAACCTTGGCCGGAGCCGATCGGAGACCCCAAGGGCATCACAGTGGCGCAGCCGACGTCTTCCAGATGCTTGGCCAGCAGCGGATCAGCATTGATGTAGGGCAGAACGATGAATCCCTCCTTCACCAGTTGTTCTGCTGCTTCCAGGGTGCCGATCGGATCGGGCAGGAGATGACGGCTGTCGGGGATCACCTCCAGCTTCACAAAGGTGTTCTCCTCCTGACCAGCAAGCTTGGCCAGTTCCCGGCCGAGTCTGGCCACCCGCACCGCTTCCTCGGCGTTGGTGCAGCCGGCGGTGTTAGGCAGCATCCAGATCCGTTGCCAGTCGATGGCCTCCATCAAACCGGCATGGCCCGCAGCAACCGTTTGCACCCGGCGGACAGCCACGGTCACCATGTCGCAGCCGGAGCATTCGATGCTCTGCTGCATCACCGGCATCGAGGGGTATTTGCCTGTCCCCGTGAACAGGCGGCTGTTGAAGTCACGTCCACCAATGGTCAGCACGTCGCTGGTCGTGGAGGGAGCCGAAGGGATGGAATCCATGACGCGCCTGAGCAAAAGGGCCTACCTTGCACCCATCATCCTCGTGTTCACCATGCCTGTCCTGCTTGCCATGGATCTTTCTGTTGGCAGTCAGGTGCCGTTCCAGAGCAATCCTCAGCTACCCCTGGATCCGATTCAGCTGGCGGTTCCATCCGTCATTGAGGGTGAATCGGTGGAAAGCTTTGATCCGGTGGCCCGGGCTGCTGATCTTGCGACCTCTCTGCCTCGCAACTGGTGTGGAAGCTTTCAGCCCTTTGATGGAAGCCCCACGGTTGATGTGACTCTGGACATCGCCACGGCCACGGCTGTTGGTCAGATGGTCAATCTGCGGGGAAGCATGACCTTCGGATCAGTGGTCACACCAGTGCAGGGCAACCTTCATGCCAAATCTGATCAGCTGGATCTCATCCCCCTTGGTGACCCATTGATTGCTGGACTGGAACCCGGAGGCGTCTTTCTGGGTCTTCAGGGTTTTAGCCCCAGTGGCTGGCAGTCTCCTCGCCTGATCAACACCAGCAATCCGTCAGCGGGAACCGGTGGACGTCTTTCCCTCACCAGTAGCTGTGTGGCTGAGGTTCCCGTTCAACCTCTCTGGTGAATCGGGATTCGATTGAGAGCTAAACCCTTTTTTCCAGCTTCTTCACAGCCTTGGTTGCTGTGCTGTTGTTGGGTTCAAACTCAAGGGTCTTGCGGTAAAGGCTGAGAGCTTCTTTTGTCTTCAGCAATTTGTCCTGGGCGTAGGCCAGATTATTGATGGCCACCGGGTAATCCGGCTTCGCCTTCAAGGCAAGTTTGTAGTGCTTGCTTGCCCCCTCGTAATCCTTTTGGGCCGCTAACGCGAAGCCAAGGGCGTTTTGAATGACGGCTCGGGCTTCATCCGGTTCATTGCCGAGCCGCTTCAATGCCTGCCTCAGAGTGGCAGCCGCCTGTGGAAAGAGCCGCTTGCGCAGTTGCACGGAGCCCAATTCGTACAGATCCGAGGCCTGACGAGACTGGGCTGTGTTGGCTTGTTCCAGCTGCATCAGTCGCGCTTCATCACGACGCACGCGCAACAGTTGTCGACCAACAACAACCGCAACAATGGCGAGCAGACCTACCAAGCCCAGCAGGTAGGTCTGGGGCAGCAAATTCACAGAATCGAAGTCAGCTCTTGGCTGCCGTAACCACGCTGGTGAAGCTACCGGGATCTGCAACAGCCAGTTGGGCCAGCATCTTCCGATTCAGACGAACGTCAGCTTTTTTCAGGCCACCCATCAGACGGCTGTAGCTCACGCCATTGATTCGAGCTGCAGCGTTGATCCGCGCGATCCACAGCCGACGGAAGTCACGCTTGCGGCGACGACGGTCGCGGTAGGCGTTGCAGAGCGCCTTCATGACCCGCTGGTTTGCCGTACGGAACAGGGTTCCGTTGCCACCGCGGAAACCACGGGCTAACCGCAGGATTTTGTTGCGCCGTTTGCGGGCGACATTGCCTCTCTTAACGCGAGCCATGAGGTGTGGAGGGTTGAATCAGTTCAGTACGAGGGGAAGCAATCAGGCGTAGGGGAGCATCCGCACCACGCGCAGCTCGTCGGACTCATGAACCACTGCCTTGGTGGCCAGGTGACGCTTCTGTTTGACGGTTTTGTGGTCCAGCAAATGATTGCGGAATGCGCGCCGACGCATGAACTTACCTGTGCCGGTTGCTTTGAACCGCTTGGCGGCAGCTTTGCGGGTCTTCAGCTTGGGCATTGCTCTGCTCGTTCGGGCACAAACAACAACAATACGTCCTAACGCGACCTTGCCAGGTATGACCCGTTGGATGGCTCTCTCAGCGTTGCTGTGGGTGACGCTTGGCTGCAGTGCCCGGAACCTGGCGCCGCCATTGGCTGATTCGGCCCCAGCCATCGCTCCAGAGCCCTTGCCTGAGCGTGAGGCTGAACCCAAGACCCATCGAACCGTTGCCGCTCCTCCACCGATTCGGGCGAACAATCCTGTGCTTTGGGTGTCCCTGGCATCCCATCTCGGGGGCCTTGAATCATCACCACCGCTGAAGCTCCAGTCGGCGGGACCCGATCCATTGGTCCTGCGGGATGCGGCCGGTGCTGATTGGAGTGGGTCTTCATTCCAGCTGCATTGGCGCCGGGTGCCCTTAGACCAGCCACTGACGCTGGCGCGTCAGGTGGCTGGGTCCTTCGCCAGTTTCGAATCAGCCGAGCGGGCGGCCCAACGCTGGCGGGCTTTCGGTGTTCCAGCCGAGGTGGCTCACCCGAAGGAGTGGGAGGTATGGGCCCCTGCCGGAGCACCGGCACCTGAGGCACTCAAGACCTATGGCTGGTCCAGGCAGCTGAACGCAACCCTTGAGCCTGTGCTGGAGACCGCTGATGGCCCTGTTGTCCTGAAGGGTCCGCTCAAGCTTGAGGCGGCCGATGGTCTGCGCTGGAAGGGCGGTGTATTTCAGGGCCCGTTCCGGCTGCAGCGGGATGCCTACGAAAGCTGGACGCTTGTGGAGCAGGTTCCAGTGGATCGCTATCTCGAGGGAGTTGTGCCCCATGAGATCGGAGCCGGATCACCCACCAACGCTCTGCAGGCCCAAACGGTGCTTGCCCGCACCTGGGCGCTGGCGAACAGCCATCGCTTTCGCATCGACGGCTACCACCTCTGCAGCGACACCCAATGCCAGGTGTACAGCGATCCGCGTCAGGCTGGATCTGCGGTTCGGCAGGCCATTGCTGCCACAAGTGGTCAGCTGCTGAGTTGGGAGCGTCGGCCGATCAGCGCGGTTTATCACGCCAGCAATGGCGGTGTGATGGCGGCTGGTCCGGAGGCTTGGTCGATGGATCCTCAGCCCTACTTGGAGGCGGAGGCAGATGGCGATGAGGGCTGGCGTCGTCGCCATGGTCTGCCTTTAACCGCCCGCGACGCTGTGGCTGCTCTGTTGGCGGATGGGGAAGGGGCCTATGGCCGGTATCACCCCCGTTTTCGTTGGAGTCGCAGCCTGCGAGCGGCCGAACTGCGTCAGGCTTTGGGGGAGCAGGGTCTGGCGCTGCAGGCTCCCTTGCAGCTCGCGGTGCTCGAGCGCGGCGCCAGTGGCCGCGTTCTTTCCTTGAAAGTGTCCGGTGCTGCGGATGCGGCGCCTGTGGTGCTGCGGCTGGATCAGATACGCCGAACGTTGAGAACCTTGCCCAGCACCCTCTTCGTGATCGATTCCATGGGCTCTCAGGAGTGGATCGTGCGCGGCGGCGGCTTCGGTCACGGAGCTGGCCTGTCTCAGGCGGGCGCGATTGATCTGGCGGGAAGGGGGTGGTCGGTCGCGCGAATTTTGGGCCACTACTACCCCGGTGCGGTCTACGGCCCGTTACCTCAATCCGTTTAGTCCCCTTAGAGTCCTCCTCACCTGAAAGGCCGCATGGCGACCACCCCTGGTACTGGTGATCACCGAAGGGTGAAGTCCGCGGCCTTTTTGTTCGCCTGTGGTTGTGCCGGTGCAGCACCGCATTGGTTGGATCCGGCGCGTTCGTTATGGCCTGCGATCAGCATGGCTCTGATGCTTGGTGGCTATGGCTTGCGCACGGTGCTGCGTGGGGATCTGAGTTCCAATGCTGGTTCTGAGCCAACCTCTGTTGATCCCCAGTCCCTACCCAGCCTGGATGTGGTGGTGGCGGCCCGAGATGAAGAGGGTGTGGTCACCCGTTTGGTGGAACGGCTCACGTCATTGCGCTATCCAGCCGATCGAATGTCCACCTGGGTGATCGATGACGGCAGTCAGGACCGCACTCCACAGCTGTTAGACGAGCTGGCCGATCGCCATCCAGGCCTTCGTGTGATCCATCGCCAGCGCGATGCTGGCGGAGGTAAATCGGGTGCTCTCAATACGGCCCTGAGCCAGCTTTCCGGTGAATGGTTGTTGGTGTTGGATGCTGATGCCCAGCTTCAGGACGATCTGCTTGAACGTCTTGTGCCCTACGCCCTGGACGGTGGCTGGTCGGCGGTGCAGCTGCGCAAGGCGGTGATCGATGCCGATTGCAACTGGCTCACTCGGGCGCAGGCGATGGAAATGGCTTTGGACGCTGTGATCCAGACCGGTCGCCTCGCTGGTGGCGGGGTGGCTGAGCTGCGGGGCAACGGACAATTGATCAAACGCTCGGAACTGGAGCGCAGTGGTGGTTTCAATGAAGACACCGTCACTGACGATCTCGACCTCAGCTTCCGCCTGTTGAGTCATGGAGCCCTGGTCGGCCTGCTTTGGGATCCGCCCGTGCAGGAAGAGGCAGTGCCAGGTCTTCGTGCTTTGTGGAAGCAGAGGCAGCGTTGGGCTGAGGGTGGGTTGCAGCGCTTCTTTGACTACTGGCCCACGCTCACATCAGCCGAGTTGAGCCTCAGGCAACGCTGGGATCTCACCTGTTTCTTCCTGTTGCAATACGCGTTGCCGGTGGTGTCCTTCGCTGATCTCAGCACAAGCCTGATCAGTCGCAGTACGCCCACTTACTGGCCGTTGTCGATCATTGCTTTCAGTGTTTCGGGCCTGGCCTACTGGAGGGGATGCCGCGGTCTCAGCGAGGGGCCTGAGATCCCTCGGCCAGGTCTTTGGCACACGCTCGTGGCCATTGCCTATCTGGGCCATTGGTTTGTGGTGATTCCCTGGGTGACGCTTCGGATGGCATTTCTGCCCAAGCGGCTGGTTTGGGCCAAGACGTCCCACGGCCCGTCCCAGCAGCCTGCCGGTGCCTGAGCTGCTGATTCAACTTTTCAGGTCAACATCCAGCACCTGACCGTTAAAAAAATCAGCCAGGTTTTTGGCTTGGCGGTCCACGCTTGAGAATTCCGTGGCATTTGTTTGCTGCGGTGCAGGAGTTTTTGCTTCAGGAGCTTTCGCTGCTGGAGGAGGTGATGCTGGAGTTGGTCGGGGCAGCGATGGTTTTGCCACCTGTTCTGCCATCGGTTTGGTAGGAGCAGGAACGGGTGCCGGTGTTCCCACTGGTGCTGGAGGAGCCTGTGGTGGAGGCGCAGGCGATGGCGCCATCTGGCTTGGCATGGCGGTGTTGCCGGCTTCCAGCACCAGTTGGCGGTTACCTCCCAGGGCCTTGGCAATGGCCTGTTCCAGCAGGGCAGCACGGCTTTGCACCATGCCCATCCAGTTCCCTGCCACTTGCACGACGGCACGGTTGGCATCCAGTCGCACCAGTTGGCCTTGCTGCGAGAGGAGCATCCGGGTGGATGGCAACTCCAAACTGCCAAGGATCTGCTGCCAGAGCTCGGGCAGATTGCTGGAAACGGTCTCTGAGACCACCGAGGTGACCTGGGGAAGCTCAGGAGCCGGAGCCGAAGTCTTGACTGGCTCAGGAGTGGCTGTTGGTCCAGTGCTGGCCGGTGGTTCAGGGCGATCAGTGGGTGTTGGCTTGGCTGCTGGTTCCGAGGTGGTTCCAGTTGGAGGAACGGTTATTGGGCGTGATGCGGCTGCTGCCGGAGCCGTGACAGGGGCTGCGGCAGGCAATGGCTCGGCAAGTAGCCCCAGCAGCAGCACCTCGAGCCAGAGCCGAGGTTGAACGCTCTGGCGCAGTTGCTGTTCGCTGCCACGCAGGTCCGCCTGCCATCGCAGCAGGCGTGTTCTGCCAATCGCTTTCGCCAGATCCGGCAGCTGGTCGCGGAATTGCGGTGAAACACCGGTCAGTTCTGGTCGGTCCGGAGCGGCAGCCATCAGCACCAGATCCCGCAGGATTCCGGCCAGACCCTGAAGCACCGCTCCTGGATCCCGGCCTCGGTCCAACAGATTGCGGGTGGCTTCCAGCAGTTGCACCGGTTCAGCGCTGCTCATGGCGCTCACGAGCCCCAGCAGCTCCTGTTCGGGGACGGCTCCCAGCAGATCCCAGACGGCCGAAGCTTCGATGGGTGGTGGCAGCAGACTCAGCTGATCCAGCAGACTTTCGGCATCCCGGAGTCCGCCCTGGGAGCGCTGGGCCACCACATGCACGGCATCCATCTGGATTTCAATGGATTCCTGTTCGGCGATCCAGCGGAGATGGGTCTCCAGGGCGTCCAGGGGAATCCGGCGAAAATCGAAGCGCTGGCATCGGCTGAGAATCGTCGGCAGCACCCGCTGTGGGTCCGTCGTGGCCAGCACAAACACCACCTGTGGCGGTGGCTCTTCCAACGTTTTCAGCAGCGCGTTGAATGCCGCGGTGGAGAGCATGTGGCACTCATCCACCACATACACCTTCCAGCGGGCCTGCACTGGTGCGAAGCGGGAGCGCTCAATCAGTTCGCGGATATTGTCGACACCGGTGTTTGAGGCGGCGTCGATCTCGATTACATCGAGGGCAGTTCCAGCCGCAATCGTTGTGCAGAGTTCGCAGCTTCCACAGGGGTCCGGTGTTGGTCCTTCGCTGCTCTGGCAATTGAGCGACCGGGCAAGAATCCTTGCGCTGGAGGTTTTTCCGGTGCCGCGGGGTCCGCTGAACAGATAGGCCGGCGCAATCCGGTTGGTGGTCAGCGCATGGCCGAGGGTGGCCGCGATCGCCTCCTGTCCCACCAGCTGATCGAAGCGCTGGGGGCGGTATTTGTGATGCAGCGGCTGGTACGCCGAACTCATGCGCTGCGGGCAGTGCGCTGAGGTTACTCAGCCTGGCGGCTGCCAGGAAGTGCTGGTGGCTGCTCCAACAGGGCATCGATCTTCTGTTTGAGCTCTTCCACTTCCGCCAGCTCATCGGCGAGGCTCTGGCCGCTGAGCAGAAGCCGGCTGTTGCCGTCTTCACCAGCCTGCTGGACCAGGGTCTCGAGCTGGTGCAGCAATCGCTGGCGCAGCCGCTCCAGCTTTTCCACGCCCTGCCGTGCGATTTCGCGGGTGTTGTCGTCCAGCAGGCCGCGCTGCACCAGCAGCTCCAGCCCTCGCATCAGGGCCGATGGCATCAGACCGCTCCATCGTCGGGCCCGCTTCAGAGCGGAGTCGATCTGGCCGCTGTGGTGCCGGCCGGTTTTGCACCAGGTGGCGAAGTGCTCGCAGTTGTTGAACAGCAGGTTGTAGTTCTGCTCGCCGATGCGGCTCATCGCTCGTCGCAGGGTGACGCCGGTGGCCGAGGCCTTGGCATGGTCGATCACGCTCAGGGGTTGCCCTTGGCTGAAATCATCACGGGAGCTGCGCAGAATTTCACGACCCTCGAGGTAGTGAACCACCGTGCCGTCGCCGAGGTCGATGCCGTGGTGACGGAACAGTCCGTGCTGTCGCGGCACCTGCAGATGGTCAGCGGCGGCCAAGATGAATTCAGGCGGTCTTCTGCTGATCCGCACCCGGCAGCGGCAGCACCTTGCCGCCGGTGTGTTGCTCCACCATCGCTTTGGTCACGGTGAACTCCTTCACCTCGTTCTGGGATGGCAGGTCGTACATCAGATCCAACATCAGCTCCTCCACGATTCCGCGCAGGGCCCTCGCCCCGGTCTTGCGTCGATGCGCTTCCTTGGCGATGGCCTGAATGGCGTCAGAGTCGAACTGCAGCTGCACGTTGTCCATGCTCAGCAGCGTTCGGAACTGCTTCACCAGTGCATCACGCGGGTCGGTGAGGATCGACTGAAGCGTTGATTCATCCAGCGGTTCGAGCACAGCGCTCACCGGCATCCGACCGATGAATTCCGGAATCAGGCCGTACTTCACCAGGTCATCAGGCTCCAGATGCCGCAGCACCTGGGAGGCCTGGAGTTCCCGGTTGTTGCGACTGCGGCCTCGGTTGTCACCGGGCATGAAACCGATGGCATTCCGACCCATCCGCTTTTGCACCACCTCATCGAGGCCAACGAAGGCACCACCGCAGATGAACAGGATCTGGCTGGTATCGATCTGAATGCAGTCCTGATAGGGATGTTTGCGGCCTCCCTGGGGAGGCACGTTGGCAACGGTGCCCTCCAGCATCTTCAGCAGCGCCTGCTGGACTCCTTCTCCAGAAACATCCCGTGTGATCGAGGGGTTTTCGCTCTTGCGGGCGATCTTGTCGATCTCGTCGATGTAGATGATGCCGCGCTGCGCCAGATCCACATCCATGTCGGCCTTTTGCAGCAGACGCAGCAGGATGTTTTCGACATCCTCCCCCACATACCCGGCTTCGGTGAGGGTGGTGGCATCGGCCACGGCGAAGGGCACGTCCAGCATCTCTGCCAGGGTCTGAGCCAGAAGTGTCTTGCCGCAGCCGGTGGGTCCGATCAGCAGGATGTTGCTCTTGTGCAGCCGTGTGGCGGTTTGTTCGGTCTCCCCCTGGCCATCTCCTTTCCAGGCGAGGCGTTTGTAGTGGTTGTAGACGGCAACAGACATCACCTTCTTGGCGGCGTCCTGGCCGACCACCTGTTCATCCAGGAAGCTCTTGATCTGCTGGGGTTTGGGGATCGAGGCCAGAGTGGGAGCAGGAGCCCCTGTTTTATGGGGCGCCGGACTCGCTTTGCGGCTTTGATCCGCTCCATGTCGAGCGTTGCCTTGGCTGTCCACCAGTTCCTCGTCCAGGATCTCGTTGCAGAGATCGATGCACTCGTCGCAGATGTAGACGCCCGGACCGGCAATCAGTTTGCGCACCTGGTCCTGCGATTTGCCGCAGAACGAGCACTTCAGATGGGCATCGAATTTCGCCATCGAACGCCGGGCACCTCAGACGGAAATCACAGAGATGACCGGGTGGTCCCTCTGAAGACTCAGGATCGACAACGGAGCGTGGCTTGTCAGCTCTCCGTAATGATTCCTTCGCCCTCGGAGCTGTCCACGACGCGGTCAATCAATCCGTATTGAACCGCTTCTGCCGGGGAAAGGAAGTAGTCGCGGTCGGTGTCTTCCGAGATTTTGTCGAGGGGCTGGCCGGTGTGCTCTGCCATCAGGCCGTTGAGCGTTTCCTTGAGGAAAAGAATTTCCTTGGCTTGGATTTCAATATCCACCGCCTGACCCTGAGCTCCGCCAAGAGGCTGGTGAATCATGATCCGGGCGTTGGGGAGAGCCAGGCGCTTCCCCTTGGTCCCGCCGGTCAGGAGAAAGGCCCCCATGCTGGCCGCCAATCCATAACAGATGGTCACCACATCAGGTGCCACCTGCTGCATCGTGTCGTAGATCGCCAATCCCGCGGTGACGGATCCGCCGGGGGAGTTGATGTAGATCTGAATGTCCTTTTCCGGATCCTCCGCCTCGAGAAACAGCATCTGGGCCACGAGGGCATCGGCAACAGCGTCATCAACGCCGGTTCCGAGAAAGATGATGCGTTCTCTCAGAAGTCGGGAATAAATATCAAAGGCGCGATCGCCCCGACCGGACTGTTCCACCACCGTCGGTAGCGGGCCTGGAGCCGAAATCGGCATTTCGGCGCGCCAGCGGTTCTGGATCGGGTGGTGGCTGCGGGCGTCTATCACGCTCTCGATCTCGTACTGAATGGGATCAATCTATGGGCGCTGCTCAGCTCTCGGCGTCCGCCTTGGACTTGGCAGCCGCTTTGGTCTTGCCTGCCGACGTTTTCTTGGCCGCAGGCTTGTCATCGGTGGTTGCACCGTCCACGGACGGTGCCCTTTCCGTGAGCGTGCTGTTCTCCTCGAGCCAGCCCATCAGCTGGTCCTGAATCAGGTCATCCATCACGGCCTGGCGCAGGCGGTCCGGATCGATGTTGGCGTCGGCAGACAAGTCTTTCTTCACCTCTGCAACTTTGTCGTCCACAGCCTTGTCGTCCACCGAGATGCTCTCGGCTTCGGCCAGCGCTGTGAGGGCGAAGCTGCGACGCAGACGCTCCTCTGCTTCCGGGCGGGAGTTCTGCATCAGGTTGCGGACCAGATCAGGTGTAAACAGGGATTTCACGTCCATCCCCTGCTGTGCGAACTGGGCTGCGGTCTGTTCAAGCAGATTGCGGCTTTCCTGCTGGATGAGTGCCTCGGGAAGTTCCACCTCGAGCTGCTCCACCAAAGCCGCGACGAGAGCGTCGCGGCGGTTGCTGGTCTCACGGCGTTCGGCGTCGTCCTTGAGGCGCTGCTCCAGGTCCTTGCGTAGATCGGCCAGGGTCTCCTGCTCGCTGGCTTGTTTGGCAAAGGCGTCATCGAGCTCAGGCAGTTCACGGGTCTTGAGATCTTTCAGTTCGATCTCGAAGGCAGCCTTGCGGCTCCTGGCGTCCTCCTTGGGGTAATCGTCGGGGAACTGGCAATCGACCGTTTTGGTTTCGCCGGCTTTCATCCCGATCACACCCTCGATGAAACCTGGGATCATCCGGCCGTGTTCGAGATCCACATCCATTGAGTCAGCGCTGCCGCCATCGATCTCACTTCCGTCATCGCTGTAGGTGCCTTTGAAGCCCAGCACGGCAATGTCGCCCTTCTCGGCAGCACGGCCCTCCACGGGAACAACCGTGGCCAACTGCTTGCGGGAGTCCTCGATCATCGCGTCGACGCGGGAGGCGTCGTAGGCGACGGTCTCGAATTCGGCCTTTAACCCTTTGGTGCTTTTCAGTGTCGGTGTGGGAGCGACGTCTGCCTCCAGGGTGAAGCTCACGTCGCTGCCGGGCTGGAAGTTCTCCAGCAATCCTTCGAAGCCATCGGTCAGATCGGGCTGGCTGATCGGTTCCAGAGATTCCTGCTTGATGGCGTCCCGCCAGGCCGCATCCACCAAATTTTCCAGTGCTGTTGCCTTGATCCGCAGGCTGCCGATCTGCTGCACCACCACGGTGCGAGGCACCTTGCCTTTGCGGAAGCCGGGGAGATTCACGCTGCGGCTCAGCTTGGTGATGGCGTCGTCATATCCAGCCTTTGTTCGCTCTCCGGGAAGCGTCACCGTCACCGCCAGTCGGCTGCCGGGGCGGGATTCGGTGGTGACGTTCAGGGCAGCAGCGCTCATGGCGGGATTGCGGGAATCGGCAGGGCAGCAGCGCACTTTAAGAAACGATTGCTTTTCGACCCATCCCGGTAAGGTGTGACCAAAGCTTTGTTGCTTTCGTCACCTTCTCTGC
>QCUM01000009.1 GCA_003210735.1 Synechococcus sp. AG-679-D13 | reverse complement strand
ACGTCCTCTTCAGCCACGTCCTCTCCCATTACCTCTGGCGTTCCTTCTTCAGTCTTCGGTGCGTCGGGATCTTCTTCACTGGTCTCGTCCGTATCTTCCGCCTTGTTCTCGGGATTGACTGCCTCAGTTGCCGGGATGGGCTCAGGCTCTGGAGTTAGCTCCGGCTCCGGCCCAGGTTTTGCAGTGGGCTCTGGCGCTGCAGCGGGTTCTGGCCAGTTCAGAAGCGGGATTCGGAGCAATGGAAGTCCGAAGCTGCTGCGGTCGTTCTTGAGCCGTTGAGAATCCCATGGCTCCGTTGACTCGTCGCTTCGATCCCCACTGCTGAGCAGCAGAATCGCCTGAACCAATTGCTGCCCTTGCCAAACCACCAGTGCAAGCAGTGGTGTGCTGAGCAACAGGGTCACCAATCGCGATCTGTCCTGCACGGGCGACAGTTCCTGCACCAATCCGGCCGATTCATCCAGCCACCAGATCAGGGGGAGCAGCCCAACCGTGATCACGACCAGAACGACCTTGTTAATCACCCTCCCTTGATGACTGCTGAGTTGCGCTTGCTGCTTGGTGCGTGTTTCCGTTGGAATCCGAAGCAGGAGCACCGACCCCCAGTCCGCTGGGCGTCTCCACAGAGCAACTGCCGGAGCGAGGACGGCAACGGCCCAGAGAAGCAGCCGCTCCAGCAACGGCACCGGGCCTGGATCCGCACCCGCCAGCAACACCCTGATCAGCAGCAATTCCAGTGGAATCGTGCCGATAGCGAGGCACTGAAGCCAGAGCAGAGGCTCGCGGCGAGGCTGCACGGTGACAGGTGGAATCAGGTGGTGAGTTTGCGGCGCTGGGTGACCATCTTGAAAGCTTCAATCCGGTCGCCCTCCTCCCAGTTGGCGAAACGATCGGTGCCGACACCGCACTCAAAGCCGGTGGCAACCTCCTTGACGTCGTCTTTGTTGCGACGCAAGGAGTCGAGATCGCCTGCGAACACAACCTGCTTGCCGCGATGAACGCGGACCTTGCAGTTGCGATGCAGTTTGCCTGTGGTGATGTAGCAACCAGCCACAGCGCTTTTGCCAATGGTGAACACGGCTCGCACCTCGGCTTCGCCGAGTGCCTCCTCCACCAGCTCGGGTTCCAGCAGACCTTCCATGGCCAGCTGGATGTCTTCGAGCAGCTTGTAGATGACGTCGTAGTCGCGCACATCCACGCCGGTGGCATCAGCGGCTTTCTTGGCACCGGAAGCCATCGAGGTATTGAAGCCCACGATCACCGCACCGGATGCGGCAGCCAGGTCCACATCTGTTTCCGTGATCTCACCCGGCGCTGACAACAGCACCCGCACCTGCACTTCATCCTTCGGCAGCTGTTCGAGCGAACCGAGGATCGCTTCCACGGAACCCTGCACATCGGCTTTGAGAATCAGGTTGAGTTCCTTCAGCTCACCTTCATTGGCCTGACCGGACATGGCGGTCAGCGACACCCGTCGTGATGCCATCTGCTGGGCCAGGCGTGTGGCGCGGGCATCGGAGGCCCGGTCGCCCACCACGGCTCGCGCCGATCTCTCATCGGCATAGACCTCGAATTCATCGCCCGCCGTTGGTACTTCACTGAAGCCGAGGGCCTCTACAGCGAAGGAGGGGCCTGCTTCCTTCAACCGCTGACGGTTGTCGTCGACCATTGCGCGCACCTTGCCGAGCACCGGACCAGCGGCGAGAACATCACCGGTTCTGAGGGTGCCGTTCTGGATCAGGAGCGTGGCCACAGGGCCTTTGGCCTTGTCGAGATGAGCCTCGATCACGGTGCCGCGAGCCATGCGATCGGGGTTGGCCTGCAGGTCTTCCACCTCAGTGACCAGCAGAAGCATCTCAAGCAATTTGTCGATGTTTTCTCTCTTGATGGCACTCACCGGCACCATCACCACATCGCCGCCCCAGTCTTCCGCCAGCAGGCTCTGCTCGGAGAGTTCCTGCTTCACCCGATCAGGCGATGCTCCCTCTTTGTCGATCTTGTTGATCGCGACCACGATCGGCACTTCAGCCGCGCGGGCGTGGCTGATGGCCTCCAGGGTCTGGGGGCGGACGCCATCATCCGCCGCTACAACCAGAACCGCTACGTCGGTCACCTTGGTGCCGCGCGCTCTCATGGCCGTGAAGGCTTCGTGACCCGGCGTATCCAGGAAGGTGAGCTTGCGGGGCTGATTGTTGTGTTCGATCTCGACCTGATAGGCACCAATGTGCTGGGTGATGCCGCCGGCCTCGCCGGCAGCCACCCGGGCCTGTCGGATGGCATCCAGCAGGCTGGTTTTGCCGTGGTCGACGTGGCCCATCACCGTCACGACGGGGGGGCGTCGGATCAGGTGAGCCTTGTCGGTCTCCTCGATCATCTCGACGGTCTTCTTAGCCGCTTCCTCGACGTCGTCCTGGAGGACAGGAACCCCGAATTCCTCGGCCACCGTCTCGATCGTGCCCATGTCCAGAGATTGGGTGACCGTGGCGATGATCCCTTTGAAGAAGAGGGACTTGATGATCTCGGAGCTTTCGACACTGAGCATGTCCGCCAGCTCCTGCACCGTGAGGTTGTCCTCCGGCACAACGATCATTTCCGGCCGCACCTGCTTGGCTTCCCGGGCTGCCCGCAGTTCCATGGCACGGCGGCGCTGACGTTGCCGTGTGGTTTCCTTGCGGCGTTTGCGCATCGCCGCAACGGGTTTGGGTGCCTTGCGTTGCTGGGATCTGGGCTTGGCGGGACGAGCCAGGCTCGCCGACAGCACCATGTTTTCCTGCTCGCCGGCAAAACCACCTGTCTGTGCAGCCAGGGAATCATCGTTTTCACCGATGATGTGAACCTTCTGGCGCTGACGTTGCGGGGAACGGCTGCGCAGGGCTTCCAGTTTGGCGCTGTCATCCCAGTCGGGGCGTCCAGGCCGCCGCTGACCACCGGGCCCACCGGGGCGGAACCCTGGCCTCCGTGGTGCTGAGGGTGCGTTGGGCCTCGCAACTGGTGGAGTGGCAGTGCCTGCCCCCTCTCCGGTTTTGGTGGGTGCATCCGGTCGCCTTGGTGCCGGCGCCACCGGACGTCCCACGGGCTTCTGCAGTTGCATGAGTTCGCCCGGAGCCACAGGCTTCCTCATGCCACCGGGCATGCCTGGCCGCGTTGGAGCACCGGGCCGTGTTGGAGCACCGGGGCGTCCACCGGCTGTGGGGCTGCCGTCGCGTCGGATCGGCTTGCCCACCAACTCGAGCGTGTTTCCACCTTTGCGTACCGGAGCCCCGGGACGGCTTGGGCGTCCGGGGCTGCCCGGGCGTTGAGGAACTCCGGTGCCGGGGCGACGTGGGACAGGCTTCCCGACCAATTCCGGCCGGGGCGTTGGTTTGGCTGGAGCTCCAGGTTTGCCAGCACCTGCAGGTCTTGTTGGAGCACCAGGGCGTGCAGCACCCGCTCCAGGCCGCGCTGGGGCACCGCCACGAGCAACGATCTGCGGTTTCTGGCCCTTGCCGGGGGTTGGGCGACTGGGTGCAGCAGCCGGCCGCGGAGCTGGTTTGGCCGCCGTGGACCGGGCCGGAGGAGCCGATGGTTTGGCTGCTGCCGGACGTGCTGGTGGAGCGGTCGGTTTCGCTGCCTGTGTCGGCTTGCCAACCACCTCTGGTTTGCTCACTAACTCTGGCTTGCTGGCTGGAGGCTTCACAACCACAGGTGGCTTCGCTGGAGCTGGTCGGGGTAGAGGCTTCGAGGCGGTCGGCCTTGCTGGGGCAGGAGCTGGGGCTGCTTTGGCCACTGTGGGCTTAGCAACGGTGGGGTTAGCAACGGTGGGCTTGGCCGCAGCAGGCTTGGCAGGAAGCGGTTTGGCTGCTGCGGAGGGTCGTGCCGGTGGAGCCGACACCTTGGCTGGTGTGGCAACCGGTTTGGCGGCCACAGGTTTGTTGGTGGGGGGTTGGACTGGAGCTGCTGCTGGTTGTGCTGGAGCAGGCTTTGCAGGTGCGGGCTTTGCCGCTGCAGGTTTGGCTGGGGGTGCAGCCTTCTTCACCGACAGAATCGCTTTGCCAGGAGCGGGCTTGTTCGGAGCGGCGGGTTGAGCTCCGTTACCGCCGGACTTCAGCAGATTGCGGATTTTTCCCGCTTCGGAGTCACTGATTGAGCTGCTGTGGCTCCTGGCTGCGATCGACAGCTTTTCGGCCGCATCCAGCACGTCCTTGTTCTCAAGACCGAGGTCCTTGGACAGCTCGTAAATTCTGACTTTGCCGCTGCTGGTCATTCAGTGGTGATCTCCGGTCGGGCCGGGCACGAGGTGCCGCGGAGGCCGCACATAGTGTGGCCAGTGTTCAGTTTGCCTCAGCGGTCTCTTCCGTCGAGAGACGGAGCCGCTGATCCAGGGCCTCGAGGACTGCATCCTGCACCTGACAGCGCAGGGCCTTCTGCAGTCTTTTGCGGCGCCGGGCCTCCTCTAGACAGTCCTTGTTGGGACAGAGATAGGCCGAACGGCCCATTCCCTGATCCAGAAGGACACCGTCCTGATGGTCGCGGATCACACGCCATAACTGGCGACGATCCAAAAGCTGGCGGCAGGCCACGCAGCGACGCAGGACGGGACGATCGGTCACCGGGCGTCCTCACTGCTGTCGACAGGCTGTTCTTCACCAACAGGCTGTTCATCGTCAGCCGCCACTTCGGTTTCCGTGTTTTCCCCGAGGTCTTCTTCCGCAGCAACCTCGCCCTCGGCGTAGATCTCCTCTTCACCCTCGATGTAATCCTCCTCGTCTTCGGGCAGGGGATAAAGCTCGCGCAGCCTTGCATCCTCCTCGGCGCGGGCGGCTTGTTCCGCCGCGAGACGTTCCTCGGCTTCAAGTTGCAGCGCCTCTTCCTCTTCCCGCTGGGCAATCAGCTCAGCCACAACGGCGTCTTCGGAGGCCTGGTCGTATTCGGTGGAGTTCTTGATATCGATTTTCCAGCCCGTCAGCCTGGCGGCCAGACGCACGTTCTGCCCTTCACGGCCGATAGCCAGGCTCAACTGATCGGGGGGCACCAGCACATGGGCATGCTGACCAGCAGGGTCAACCAAGCGCACCATCTCCACCCGCGCTGGGCTGAGGGAATTGGCGATGTACTGGCCTGGGTCCTGAGACCAGCGGACAACATCAATTTTTTCTCCGCGCAATTCATTCACCACCTGTTGGATGCGGGATCCGCGGGCGCCGATGCAGGCTCCAACTGGATCCACCTCGCGCTCGATGCTGTCGACGGCCACCTTCGTGCGCGGTCCAACGGAGCGTGAGGGGGGATTGGCTTCCCGTGCCACCGCCACAATCCGCACGGATCCTTCCTGGATCTCAGGAACTTCGTTTTCGAACAGATACACCACCAGGCCGGCATTGGAGCGGCTGACGAACAGCTGGGGGCCGCGGCGTGCCACCTCACTCACTTCCTTCAAGAACACCTTGAAGGTTGCATTGGCTCGGTAGTTGTCGTTCGGTAGCTGATCTCGACGCGGCAGCTCCGCTTCCACTTCCGGTCGGCCCAGGCCGGAGCTGACAGCCATGATCACCGACTGGCGCTCGAACCGGATCACACGGGCGGTCAGCACCGGATCCTCAAGGTCGGCGAATTCCTCCTGGATCATCCGCCGCTGCTGATCGCGCAGCTTCTGCGCCAGCACCTGCTTGGTGGTGGCAGCCGCCATCCGGCCAAAGTCCTCCTTCTCCGGTGTTACGTCCAGAACAACGGTGTCTCCCGCCTGGGCGTCTTCCGCCACCTGCATCACCTCAGCCAGAGCGATCTGGTGGTCTTCGCTTTCCACCTCTTCAACAATGATCTTGCTGGCGAGAACGCGATAACCCTCTTCTTCGAGGTCCAGGCCGACGTCGAAGTTGCTGAAGTAGTCCTCTTCAAACGGGTCTTCGCTGATCCCGATGTAGAGGGTTCTGCGATAACGCTCGTATCCCTTTAGTAGAGCTTCTCGCAGGGCTGCTTCCACCACCTGAGGTGGCAGCTTCTTTTCTTCGCTGATGTCGTCGATCAGGTTGGTGAGGCCAGGAAGAAGGACGAGTGCCATCGGGTGGGGAGAGTGAGCGGGACGGGGTGACGGTTCGGCGCTGTCAGGCGCTGGGGGTTGTGAGTCGGACGGCGGTTACGCAGTCGCGGGGCAGACGTTTGATCCGGCCCTGGATGTTGATCTGCAGCGTTTCGTCGTCGCGTTCCAGTAGCAGACCCTCGATGCGCTTCTCGGATCCGTCCTTGTCGCGGAAGCTGGCCTCCACCGGGAAACCGCGAAAAGTTTTGAAATCGCGATCGCTCGAGAGCTGCTCCCCGATGCCGGGGCTGCTGATCTCCAGAACATAGGCCTCCTTCAGCAGCTCAGAGGATTCCAGAGCTTCACCGAGCACCAGGCTGAATCCGGCGCAGTCATCGAGGCTCACATCCGAACCACTGTTGTGCCGAATCTGCACTTCGAGTGTCATCGGGCTCATGTGTGTCAGCAGCTGGAGGCCACAGAGCTCGAAGTTCCGGGACGCTGCCACCTCGGTGGTGAGCGATTCAAGTTCGGGCAGAAGGGGATGAGGCAAAGGGAACTGAAATCGGGCCCGGCCCGACGTGCATTTTCAGTTGTGGCCGATCTCCCGTTGGGAGATGCCCGTCGGACACATCTCCAATGTATCCGACAGCTCATCTGGCGCCAGCCAAGCGATCGAGACGCTGACGGTTAGCGCTTGGGTGGTCGGGGCGGCTCCCGATGCAGCCCATTGCCCTCGAGCGGCGGACCCTGTTCAAAGCGTTCCAGCAACACCTGCACCGGAATCTGGGTTCCGAAGCGGCAGGCGTTCGTTTCACCGGCCGCCAGGCTGCCGTGCTCCCAGAACTTGTTGCTGCCGTTGCCACCGCCGCAAAGGCCGAAGTACTCGCATCCTTCCTGGCAGCCCTGAACGCCTCTGCTCATATCCGAGAACAGCCGCTGGAACTGCTCTGTCCTGGTGGACTCCTCCAGTGACAGGTCGCGCAGATTGCCCAGGTTGAATGTTCCATAGCGATCACTCGCCACGGACAGCAGTTCAGGATCAAACGTCGAGAAATTCCCCTGCCAATCCACGCTCAGGATCGAGAACGGACGGTTCAGCTCGTTCTGGGTCATCCGCTGGTGACCCTGGATCAGGCTGATCACCTGCTCAAATTCCCGTAAAACAACGGGATAACCATCCTGTTCACTGAGACGCCAGAACGTCCGCAGGAAATCACGGTATTTTGCCTCCATGGCGGCACCCTGCATCGAAGAGCTGGTGTGAATCCCCTCCTGCTCTTCAACGTTGAAACCCACGTCGTTGATGCCGTTGTCCCGGAAGAAGCGGTACATCCGCTCCGGTTGTTCCATGGCGTCTTCCGTCAGCACTGAGATGCAGTGGAATGGAATGTCATTCCGATGCAGGGCTTCAATCCCTTTCATGGCCAGTGCGTGGGATCCACGGCCATTGCGGAATCGACGATGAGCGTCGTGGATCTCCTCAGGTCCATCCACGCTGATGCCCGCCACGATTCGATTTCGCCGGAAGCAATCGCACCAGGAGTCGTTGATCAACGTGGCGTTGGTCTGGACGTGCTGGGTGAAATCCAGCCCCAGCGCGCCATGGTCGGAGAGGCTCTGATGAAGGATTTTGGTGGCTTCGTCGTACCAGTGGGTGGGGAGAGTGAGTGGCTCTCCCGCATGCCAGACCAGTGAGAACTCCGGCCCGGCGTAGGGACTTTCGAGAATCCGCTGGATCAACAACGGCAGCAAGTTGAGATCAAAAACCCGCTTCTTCTGACGATCGGGCAGATAGCAATAGGAGCAATCGAGGTTGCAGAGGGAGGTGGATTGGACCACCACCAAACCAATGGGGCCGAACTTGTTCTGCTCAGCCCCTGCAGAGATGGATGTGATCTGGCTCACCAGTTGACGAAGCCACCACTGCCGTTGCGCCAGCCGCCGCCGCCGTTGCGCCAGCCGCCGTGGTAACCACCGTTGCCCCAGGTATTTCGGCTATTGCTCCACTTGTTGCCTGATTTTCCGTTCTTCCACTTGCCGGAGCCGCGGCTGTTGCCGAACTTGCGGCCCTTGCCGTTCTTCCACTTGCTCTTGGCGACAAGATCGCCGTCAAGGTATTCGGGATCCAGCATGGAACTCCAGTCGCCGGTCTGGGCGTCCTTGATCCGAGCCTCAATGCTGCTGTCGAGATGGTCTGGAGCGATGTAGGTGTTGCTGGCCTCGCCGCTCTGGCAGAGAACGGCGCTGGAGGCAAGCAGTGCCTGGAAAGCGATTAGTGGGCGTTTCATAGAGGAGGTGTTGTCTTGGGCAGAACGTCGTTGTTGGACAAAAGGACAGGAACGTCAGCGGGCCGGTGCAGCAGGTGTTGAGATTTCGGCGGTGACGTTGAGAATCAGGCTGTACAGGGACTCAATGCCGATCCGGGTCAGGCCGACGCTGCTTTCAGGGCCAAGCCATCGCTCGACCATGTGACGGGTCCCGGCGTCACCGTCCATGTAGGCCTGCATCATCTGGCCAATGGCGATGTTGGCCTTGGACAGCAACTTGCCGTTGTTCTGGTTGACGATGCAGCCAATGCCGGAGCGGCCATAGGGGCGGAAGGGCAGCAAGGCAGAGGTTTCCTTGCTGCTGTTGGCAGCCAGCCAGAGGGTGCCTCCACCGAGGATGGGAACGTCACCGCTGTTGTAGGCAGCCAGGGCCTCAGCGGGCGTGTTGAAAGGCTGCAGGTTGACCTCAGGGGCCACATTTTTAAGGACCCTGGATGCTGGAGAATCCTTCACCACGCCAACGGTTTTGCCTGACAGCGAATCCGGTGTTCCGTCCACTTTGGTGTCGCTTGCCATGAGCAGACGGGTTCCACCTATCGCGAAGGGGAGCGTGTAATTCACCTGAGTGGACCGAGCCCAGGTGAACGCCACTCCGCAGGCGATGTCGGCCTTGCCGGTGATCACGGCGTTCAGGCCCTCTTTCACGGAGTTAACACTGCTGTAAGCAACCTTTCGGCGACCGGACTGCATCCGGATCTGCTCCAGAACGTCGACGCCAAAGCCCTCGTAGCCAGCGTCAGTTTTCTGATAAAGGGGCTTGACGTCTTCAAAGACCACGGCCCTGAGTGTGGTGCTGTTAGCCGCTGCGGGTGTGGCCCAGGCCATCGGGGTGACCAAGGCGGCTGCTACGGCAATCGGGGCCAGGCGAATCGGCATCCAATTTCGGCATACAAAATTCCTCTAGCCACGGTTTCGTGGTTTGACCGATCAGGATTTGTAGGTGAATTGAATGTGTCCGATCCGGACCAACCTCATGGGGACGCGAAGTCCGATAAAAAGAACACTCACTACTTCTGCCGTCAGATGAGCCAGCTGCTGCGACAGACCCTGATCCTGCTGCTGGGTGGATGGTTCCTGATCGGATCAGTTCCCTCGGTACGGGCCATCGATCACAGTTTTGTTGCGGATGCGGTGCGGCGTGTTGCACCTGCTGTCGTTCGCATCGATACGGAACGCACTGTCGAGCGGCAGCCGTTTGATCCAACCCTCATCGATCCGCTGCTGCGTGATCTGCTCGGAGACCCCGCCAGGGGGCCGGAGCGGGAACGCGGCCAGGGGTCCGGAGTGGTCATCGACACTGAAGGACTCGTTCTCACCAACGCCCACGTTGTCGATCGGGTGGAGACGGTGAGCGTGACCCTGGCTGATGGAGAGCAGCTGGATGGTCAGGTGGTGGGCATCGATCCGGTGACCGATCTGGCGCTTGTGCGTCTCGATGGCAAGGCGCTCCCTCCCCAGGCACCTCTGGGTGATTCGGAAATCATGGATGTGGGCGACTGGGCGATCGCGCTCGGAACACCTTTTGGTCTGGAGCGCACCGTCACCCTTGGCATCGTCAGCAGCCTTCACCGCAACATCAACACGCTTGGGTTTTCCGACAAACGTCTGGAGCTGATTCAGACCGATGCCGCCATCAACCCCGGCAATTCCGGCGGCCCTCTTGTGAATGGGGAAGGTGAGGTGATCGGGATCAACACCCTGGTGCGTTCAGGCCCCGGCGCTGGCCTTGGCTTCGCCATCCCGATCAATCTGGCCCGTGGCGTGGCGGATCAGTTGGTTCAGAAAGGGGAGGTGGTGCATCCCTACATCGGTCTCCAACTCGTGGCTTTGACGCCGCGCATTGCCAGGGAGCACAACGAGGACCCCAATGCCCTGGTGGAGCTGCCGGAGCGCCGTGGTGCTCTGGTGCAGTCGGTTTTACCGGAGGGTCCAGCTGAAAAGGCAGGGCTGCGACGAGGCGATCTGGTGATCGGCGTTCGCGATCAATCGGTGCTCGACCCACAGCAGCTGTTGGAAGTTGTGGATGGGTCTCCCATCGGTGCTCAGCTGCAGCTCAAGTTGCTGCGCAATGGGCGGGAGCTCAACCTCTCTGTGAAACCGGCACCCCTCCCAGGACTCAGCTGACACCCTTGCTACCGTCGCGCCCACTTGGGAGATGTTGATGTCGGATCTTCAGAATCAGATGAAGCAGGCGGTGGCTGACGCAGCCGTCAATCAGATCAAGGACGGCATGGTGCTTGGTCTGGGTTCCGGTTCGACAGCTGCACTGATGATCCAGGGCCTTGGCGCCAAGCTCGCCAGCGGTGAACTCAAAAATATTGTTGGTGTCACCACCTCATTTCAGGGCGAGGTGCTAGCCGCTGAGCTGAAGATTCCCCTTCTCAGTCTCAATGCGGTTGATCGCATCGATCTAGCGATCGATGGGGCCGATGAGGTTGATCCCTCCTTCCAGTTGATCAAAGGGGGCGGAGCTTGCCATGTGCAAGAGAAGCTGGTGGCGGCCCGGGCTGAGCGGTTCGTTGTGGTTGTTGATTCAACCAAGCTTGTGGACCGTCTCAACCTTGGATTTCTGCTCCCGGTTGAAGTGCTGCCTGGGGCTTGGCGTCAGGTGAAGCAGAACCTGGAGGGTCTCGGTGGCCATGCGGAGCTGCGCATGGCTCAACGCAAGGCAGGTCCAGTGGTGACGGATCAGGGCAACCTTGTTCTCGACTTAAAGCTCAACGACGGCATCGCTGATCCCACGGCTCTGGAGCAGACGATCAACAACATCCCTGGTGTTCTCGAGAACGGCCTGTTCGTCAACCTGGCGGACGAGGTTCTGGTTGGAGAGGTCTCTGCCGGAACCGCTGGGGTACGAAGCCTTGAGAAGCGCCTCAGCTGAGACGCTGCCTCACAGATTCAGCATGGCTGTGCAGCCCTTCGCTCTTGGCCAGCTCGCAGACGGCTGACCCTGTGGCCTCAAGGGCGGCTCGGTTGAAGGCAATCATCGACGTGTGTCGCATGAATGTCTCCACCGACAAAGCTCCGCTGAAGCGGGCCGCGGCGCAGGTTGGAAGGGTGTGGTTCGGGCCTGCCAGGTAGTCCCCGACTGCTTCAGGCGACCAGGGGCCCAGAAAAATGGCGCCGGCATGCTGGATGCGGTCCGCCAAGGCCTCCGGTCGTTCCACGAGTAGTTCCAGATGTTCAGGAGCGAAGCTGTCGCTGAGTTGGGCGCAGGTTTCAAGGTCGTCGCAGACCACCACCAGGCCCCAGTCTTTGAGTGATGTTTCGCAGATCTCCCGGCGGGGGTGATCCTCCAGTTGCTGCGCGATGGCCAGGCCAACGGAGTCAGCCAGTTCAGCCGATGTGGTGATCAGCACGGCGGAGGCCAGAGGATCGTGCTCGGCCTGGGCCAGGAGGTCTGATGCCACCTGGTTGGCCTTGGCGGTGTGGTCGGCGATCACCAGCACCTCGCTTGGCCCAGCAAGGGAATCGATGCCGACTTGGCCATAAACAGCTTGCTTGGCCAGGGTCACGTAGATGTTTCCCGGGCCACTGATCACATCCACCTTGTCAACACTTTCAGTGCCGTAGGCCATGGCAGCGATCGCCTGCGCACCTCCAATTCGCAGCACAGAACGAACGCCGGCCATATGGGCCGCTGCCAGAACAACTTGATTTACCTGCCCATCGGGTCCTGCCGGTGAGCAGATCACGGTGTCATTCACACCGGCCACCCGTGCGGGGACAGCATTCATCAGAACGGTGCTGGGGTAGGCAGCACGGCCTCCCGGTACGTAAAGACCGGCTCTTTTGACAGGTCTCCAGCGGCGGCCAAGCCGTTCCCCATGGACCCCTTCCATGCTGATGTCAGCTGGCCGCTGACGTTGATGGAAGTCGCTGATGCGGCGGTGAGCCAGCTCAAGGGCATCGCGCAGGTCTCCTGGCAACAGCGTCCAGGCGCGTTCGAGCTCCTCGGCTGAGACCGTCAGAGGTTGGGGGTCAAAGCGATCAAACCGTTGGGTGAATTCGCGTACTGCGCTGTCTCCGCGCTCTTTCACCTCCTTCAAAATGGCGTCGACTCGATCTCTCACCTCCCTTTGCTGGCTTGTGGTGGTTCGTCGGGTCAGCCTCAGCAATTCAGCGGCACCCTGCTGCGGATCGCGGACGCAGAGCAGGGGGAAGACCACGGGGCTGCTCTCAGGCAAGGTTGCGATCTGGACAGTGTCCTGAAACTAGGACCTGACTTGAGGTGCCAGTCGGCAGGTATCCTTATGGATTGTTCGAAACGTTTCAGCCGCAGTGGCCAATAACAAAGCAGCGAAGAAGCGGATCGAGGTTGCCGAGCGCAACCGTCTGCGCAACCGCAACTACAAATCAGCCTTGCGCACGCTGATGAAGCGCTGCTTCACCGCCTGCGACGCCTATCAGGCCACCCCTGGGGACGAGGCCAAAGCCACTGTTAAGAGCACCTTCAACGCTGCTTTCAGCAAGATTGATAAGGCCGTGAAAGTCGGGGTGCTTCACCGCAACAATGGTGCAAACCAGAAGTCGCGTCTCAGTGCTGTGGTTCGGAAGGTGCTGGAACCCGCAAGCTGAGCTCCAACTTTTCGAGGCATCGACAACAACCGGCAGAATGGGTCGAAAGCGCGTTTCGGCCCTGCTGTGTCGTCCACTCCGACGCTGATCGACAGCCACTGTCACATCGTTTTCCGCAATTTCGAGGAGGACCTCGATGCGGTGGCGTCCCGTTGGCGCGAAGCTGGGGTTGGGGCTCTGCTCCATGCCTGTGTGGAGCCGTCGGAGATTCCAGCCATCCGGGCGCTGGCGGATCGCTTCCCGGAGATGCGTTACTCGGTCGGTGTTCATCCGCTCGATACCGAACACTGGTCTGATGACACCGCTGCAGTGCTGCGGAGAGCGGCCTTGGAAGATGATCGCGTGGTTGCGATCGGTGAGCTGGGTCTCGATCTGTTCCGGGTCAAGAACCTTGATGAGCAGTTGAATGTGCTGCGGCCTCAGCTTGATCTGGCGGTTGAACTGGATCTGCCTGTGATCATCCACTGCCGGGATGCGGCCGAACCGATGCTCATTGAGCTGAGGGCTCGCCAATCGGAGGGACGCTGTCCCTCCGGCGTGATGCATTGCTGGGGAGGAACTCCAGAAGAAATGAACCAGTTCCTCGAGCTTGGTTTTTACATCAGTTTCAGCGGTACGGTCACGTTCCCTAAAGCAGTGCCAACGCACGACTGCGCCCGTCAGGTGCCCGAGGATCGCTTCCTTGTGGAAACGGATTGTCCGTTCCTGGCTCCGGTGCCTCGTCGCGGCAAGCGCAACGAGCCGGCCTTTGTGGCGTCAGTGGCTGCTCGGGTGGCTGATTTGCGCGGTGCCGAGCTTTCAGCTGTTGCCAAGAGCAGCACTGCCAACGCTCGGCGTCTCTTTCGGCTTCCCTAACTTGCTTTGATAAAAGGCAGGGCCGTATGTAAGATGTTGTATTGCCTGGCCATGCTTCCGTTTTTTCGGAGTCATGGCACCAGAAGCGTCCAATTACCTTCCGGTGTACTTGTCGTCGTCAGCTGATCTGACCCGCAATCTCTGAGCTCATCTGCGGCACTGCCGGCTCCTCTGAAAGAGCCAAAGGCAGCTGCTGCTGTTGCTTGGAGATTTCTGGTTGAAGCCAGTAACGATGCCCAGGTTGTGTCCCTTTCGTCCTCTCTGCCGGTCCCCGCATGAGCAGCAGCGCGATTCAGGTCGCCAAGACCGCTACCTACCTCCCCGACCTGGTTGAGGTACAGCGGGCAAGTTTCAAGTGGTTTCTGGATCTCGGACTGATCGAGGAGCTTGAGAGCTTCTCCCCGATCACCGATTACACGGGCAAGCTTGAACTGCATTTCATCGGCAGCGAGTATCGACTCAAGCGTCCACGGCACGATGTGGAAGAGGCCAAGCGTCGCGATGCGACCTTTGCCTCTCAGATGTATGTGACCTGTCGCCTGGTCAACAAGGAGACAGGAGAGATCAAAGAACAGGAGGTCTTCATCGGTGAGCTGCCGCTGATGACCGAGAGAGGCACCTTCATCATCAATGGTGCCGAGCGTGTGATCGTGAATCAGATCGTGCGCAGTCCCGGTGTCTATTTCAAGGATGAAATGGACAAGAACGGCCGGCGTACCTACAACGCCAGCGTGATCCCCAACCGGGGCGCCTGGCTGAAGTTCGAGACCGATAAGAACGATCTTCTCCACGTTCGGGTTGATAAAACCCGCAAGATCAATGCCCACGTGCTCATGCGAGCCATGGGCCTGTCGGACAACGACGTGCTCGACAAGCTGAGACACCCGGAGTTCTACAAAAAGTCAATCGACGCTGCCAACGACGAAGGGATCAGCTCGGAAGACCAGGCTCTCCTTGAGTTGTACAAGAAGCTTCGCCCCGGTGAACCTCCCTCGGTCAGCGGTGGCCAGCAGTTGCTGCAGACCCGATTCTTCGATCCCAAGCGTTACGACCTCGGACGGGTCGGCCGTTACAAGATCAACAAGAAACTGCGCCTCACCATCCCCGACACGGTGCGCACCCTCACCCATGAGGATGTGCTCTCCACCCTGGATTACCTGATCAACCTGGAGCTGGACGTCGGTGGCGCCAGCCTTGATGACATCGACCACCTCGGCAACCGTCGAGTGCGCTCGGTGGGTGAGCTGCTCCAGAACCAGGTTCGTGTGGGCCTGAACCGCCTGGAACGAATCATCAAGGAGCGGATGACCGTTGGTGAGACCGATTCCCTCACACCGGCACAGCTGGTGAACCCGAAGCCTCTGGTGGCGGCGATCAAGGAGTTCTTTGGCTCCAGCCAGCTGAGCCAGTTCATGGATCAGACCAATCCTCTGGCGGAGCTCACCCACAAGCGCCGCATCTCGGCCCTTGGACCCGGTGGTCTCACTCGCGAGCGTGCCGGTTTCGCCGTTCGTGATATTCACCCATCCCATTACGGCCGTCTATGCCCGATCGAGACGCCGGAAGGCCCTAACGCCGGTCTGATCAACTCACTCGCCACCCACGCCCGGGTGAATGAGTACGGCTTCATCGAGACCCCGTTCTGGAAGGTGGATAACGGTGTTGTGATCAAGGAAGGAGACCCGATCTACCTTTCCGCCGATCGTGAAGATGAGGTTCGCGTTGCCCCAGGTGACGTGGCGACTGAAGCCGACGGTCGCATCTCCGCTGACCTGATTCCGGTTCGCTACCGCCAGGACTTTGAGAAGGTCTCCCCGGAGCAGGTCGATTACGTCGCCCTTTCTCCTGTTCAGGTGATCTCCGTGGCGGCTTCTCTGATTCCCTTCCTGGAGCACGACGACGCCAACCGCGCTCTGATGGGTTCGAACATGCAGCGTCAGGCTGTACCGCTGCTGCGTCCTCAGCGCGCATTGGTGGGGACCGGTCTGGAGACCCAGGTCGCCCGCGACTCCGGCATGGTGCCGATCTCACGGGTCAATGGCACGGTCACCTTCGTTGATGCCACAGCAATTGTGGTTCACGACGAGGACGGCAATGACCACACTCACTTTTTGCAGAAATACCAGCGGTCCAACCAGGACACCTGCCTCAACCATCGCCCCATCGTTCGTTGCGGTGATTCGGTGATCATCGGTCAGGTGCTGGCCGACGGTTCTGCCTGTGAGGGTGGCGAAATTGCCCTTGGTCAGAACGTTCTGATCGCTTACATGCCCTGGGAGGGATACAACTTCGAGGACGCGTTGCTGGTGAGCGAGCGTCTGGTCACCGATGACCTCTACACCTCGGTGCACATCGAGAAGTACGAGATTGAAGCCCGGCAAACCAAGCTTGGCCCTGAGGAGATCACACGAGAGATCCCGAATGTTGCCGAGGAAAGCCTGGGCAACCTCGACGAGATGGGCATCATCCGGGTCGGTGCTTTTGTTGAAAGCGGCGACATCCTGGTGGGCAAGGTCACCCCAAAGGGTGAATCCGATCAGCCGCCGGAAGAGAAACTGCTTCGCGCCATCTTTGGCGAGAAAGCCCGCGACGTTCGCGACAACTCCTTGCGGGTTCCGGGCACCGAGCGGGGCCGTGTGGTTGACGTGCGGATCTACACCCGCGAACAGGGTGATGAGCTTCCCCCCGGCGCCAACATGGTGGTGCGGGTCTACGTGGCCCAGCGCCGCAAGATTCAGGTCGGCGACAAAATGGCCGGACGCCATGGAAACAAGGGCATCATCAGCCGCATCCTTCCCCGGGAGGACATGCCCTACCTGCCCGACGGCACTCCCGTGGACATCTGCCTCAATCCCCTCGGTGTGCCGAGTCGGATGAATGTGGGTCAGGTGTTCGAGCTGCTGATGGGCTGGGCTGCTTCCAACCTCGACTCCCGTGTCCGCATCGTTCCCTTCGATGAAATGCACGGTCCTGAGATGTCGCAGCGCACCTGCGAAACCTTCCTGAAAGAGGCGGCAAAGCAGCCTGGTAAGGCCTGGGTTTACAACCCCGACGACCCCGGCAAGCTGGTGCTCCGAGATGGTCGGACCGGCCAGCCATTCGATCAACCGGTTGCTGTGGGTTACTCCCACTTCCTCAAGCTGGTTCACCTCGTGGACGACAAGATCCACGCCCGTTCCACTGGCCCCTACTCCCTCGTTACCCAGCAGCCTCTGGGCGGCAAGGCCCAGCAGGGTGGTCAGCGACTTGGTGAGATGGAGGTCTGGGCTCTCGAGGCCTATGGCGCCGCTTACACCCTGCAGGAACTGCTCACGGTCAAGTCGGACGATATGCAGGGCCGCAACGAGGCTCTCAACGCGATCGTGAAAGGCAAGCCGATTCCTCGCCCTGGCACGCCGGAATCCTTCAAGGTGCTGATGCGCGAATTGCAGTCCCTGGGACTCGACATCGCTGTGTATACCGATGAAGGCAAGGAAGTTGATCTGATGCAGGACGTGAACCCAAGGCGCAGCACTCCCAGCCGCCCCACCTACGAATCCCTCGGCGTCGCGGATTACGACGAGGACTGACGGATCTACGAACGAACAGACACACCGCTCCTCCTTCTTTAACCGTCAATGACCAACAGCAATCTTCGTACCGAGAACCACTTCGATTACGTCAAGATCACCCTTGCTTCACCCGATCGGGTGATGGAGTGGGGTCAGCGCACCCTGCCCAATGGTCAGGTGGTGGGTGAGGTCACCAAACCGGAGACCATCAACTACCGCACCCTCAAGCCCGAGATGGACGGGCTGTTCTGCGAAAAGATCTTCGGCCCCTCCAAGGACTGGGAATGCCACTGCGGTAAGTACAAGCGGGTTCGCCACCGCGGCATCGTCTGCGAGCGCTGTGGTGTGGAGGTCACGGAAAGCCGGGTGCGCCGTCACCGCATGGGTTTCATCAAGCTGGCGGCTCCGGTGTCCCATGTTTGGTACCTCAAGGGCATCCCCAGTTATGTGGCGATCCTTCTGGATATGCCCCTGCGGGATGTTGAACAGATTGTTTATTTCAACTGCTATGTGGTGCTGGATCCCGGCGACCACAAAGATCTCAAGTACAAACAGCTGCTCACCGAGGACGAGTGGCTCGAGATCGAAGATGAGATCTACGCGGAAGATTCCGAGATCGAAAACGAACCGGTGGTTGGCATCGGTGCCGAAGCACTGAAGCAGCTACTGGAAGATCTCACCCTCGACGAGGTCGCGCAACAGCTGCGTGAAGACATCAACGGCAGTAAGGGTCAGAAACGAGCCAAGTTGATCAAGCGCTTGCGTGTGATCGACAACTTCATCGCCACCAGTGCCCGTCCGGAGTGGATGGTGCTGGATGTGATCCCCGTGATCCCGCCCGATCTGCGCCCGATGGTGCAGCTCGATGGCGGACGCTTTGCCACCAGTGATCTCAATGATCTCTATCGGCGGGTAATCAACCGCAACAACCGTCTCGCCCGACTTCAGGAGATCCTGGCCCCCGAGATCATCGTCCGCAACGAGAAGCGGATGCTGCAGGAAGCCGTTGATGCCTTGATCGACAACGGCCGCCGAGGGCGCACGGTGGTGGGTGCCAACAACAGACCGCTGAAGTCCCTCAGCGACATCATTGAGGGCAAGCAGGGTCGTTTCCGCCAGAACCTTCTGGGTAAGCGGGTCGACTACTCCGGTCGTTCGGTGATTGTGGTCGGCCCCAAGCTGAAGATGCACCAGTGCGGTCTTCCCAAGGAGATGGCGATCGAGCTGTTCCAGCCCTTCGTGATCCACCGCCTGATCCGTCAGAACATCGTCAACAACATCAAGGCGGCTAAGAAACTCATCCAGCGTGCCGATGATGAGGTGATGCAGGTGCTGCAGGAGGTGATCGACGGTCACCCGATCATGTTGAACCGTGCTCCGACGTTGCACCGCCTCGGAATTCAGGCCTTTGAGCCGAAGCTTGTCGATGGCCGTGCCATCCAGCTCCACCCTCTCGTCTGTCCGGCATTCAACGCTGACTTCGACGGTGACCAGATGGCCGTCCACGTGCCGCTGGCGATTGAGGCCCAGACCGAGGCTCGGATGTTGATGCTGGCAAGCAACAACATCCTCTCTCCAGCGACCGGCGAGCCGATCGTCACCCCGTCTCAGGACATGGTGCTCGGCTCTTACTACCTCACGGCTCTTCAACCCGGCTATGAGCAGCCGGATTATGGCGATCGCAGCCGCACTTACGCCAGTCTCGATGATGCGATCCATGCTTTCGAAGACGAACGCATCGGTCTGCACGACTGGATCTGGGTGCGCTTCAACGGCGAAGTTGAAGACAACGACGATCTTGAAGAGCCGATCAAGAGCGAGACCCTCAGCGATGGAACCCGCATCGAGCAGTGGAGCTACCGCCGCGATCGTTTTGACGAAGAAGGAGCTCTGATCAGCCGCTACATCCTCACCACCACCGGTCGTGTGGTGATGAACCACACCATCATCGGTGCTCTGGCTGCCGCCTGATTCCCACCGTTCCCGTTTCGTTTTTCACCCTCGATCTGCGCGCAGCCATGACCTCCTCCTCCTCTAAATCCCGCAAATCCAGCAAGAGCAAGGCCGCTAAGGAAGCTGCCAAGTCACCGGTTACCTCAGCCTCCCGTCCGCTGAGCAAGACTCCACCGCCATTTCGAAACCACATCGTCGATAAGCGCAGTCTGAAAAATCTGGTGGCGTGGTCCTACAAAAACCATGGCACTGCTGTGACGGCAGAGATGGCCGACAAGCTCAAGGACCTGGGCTTTAAGTACGCCACTCAGGCAGCTGTTTCGATCTCGGTCGACGACCTCAAGGTCCCCGCGGCCAAGAAGGAGTTGCTCAGCCAGGCCGAGGAGCAGATCACCGCGACTGAAGAGAGGTATCGCCTTGGTGAAATCACCGAGGTGGAACGCCACACCAAGGTGATCGACACCTGGACGGAGACCAACGAGCGTCTCGTGGATGCCGTCAAAAAGAATTTTGATGAAAACGCGCCGCTGAACTCGGTGTGGATGATGGCCAACTCCGGCGCTCGGGGAAACATGTCCCAGGTGCGTCAGTTGGTCGGAATGCGTGGCCTGATGGCCAACCCGCAGGGTGAAATCATCGACCTTCCGATCCGGACCAACTTCCGTGAAGGCCTGACGGTCACGGAATACGTGATCTCCTCCTACGGCGCCCGTAAGGGCCTTGTCGATACCGCTCTGCGGACGGCTGACTCCGGTTATCTGACCCGCCGTCTGGTGGACGTCGCTCAGGATGTGATTGTCCGGGAAGATGACTGCGGCACAGGACGCAACATCGTTGTCGAGGCCGAGGATGGTCGCTTCGGCAGTCGACTGGTTGGCCGACTGACCGCCGATCAGGTGCTTGGTTCCGATGGCACCGTGTTGGCCGAGCGCAACACAGAGATCGATCCGCCGCTGTCCAAAGGATTTGAAAAGGCCGGCGTCACTGCGGTGAGCGTGCGTTCGCCCCTTACCTGTGAAGCCAACCGCTCCGTATGCCGCAGGTGCTACGGCTGGGCCTTGGCCCACAACGAACTGGTTGACCTCGGTGAAGCGGTAGGCATCATCGCGGCTCAGTCCATTGGTGAGCCTGGAACGCAGCTCACCATGCGGACCTTCCACACCGGTGGTGTGTCAACAGCTGAGACCGGCGTGGTTCGCTCCAAGCTGGCCGGCACCGTCGAATTCGGCAGCAAGGCAAGGGTGCGCCCTTATCGCACGCCCCACGGTGTGAATGCTCAGCAGGCTGAGGTTGATTTCACCCTCACCATCAAGCCTTCCGGCAAAGGCAAAGCCCAGAAAATCGATATCACCTCAGGTTCGCTGCTGTTTGTCGACAGCAACCAGGAGATCGAGAGCGATGTCACCGTCGCTCAGATTGCTGCCGTCGCCGTCAAGAAGAGCGTTGAGAAGGCCACCAAAGATGTGATTTGCGACCTGGCGGGTCAGGTGCGCTACGAACAGGCGATTCAACCCCGTGAGGTCACCGACCGACAGGGCAACATCACCCTCAAGGCACAGCGCCTTGGCCGGATGTGGGTGCTGGCTGGTGATGTCTACAACCTGCCTCCCAATGCCCAGCCTGTTGTCTCCAGCGAGACGCAGGTGACAGAGGGCCAAGTCCTGGCCGAAGCCAGTCAGCGAAGTGAGTACGGGGGAGACGTTCGCCTGCGCGACTCCATCGGTGATTCCCGTGAGGTTCAGATCGTCACCACGGCGATGACCCTCAAAGATTTCAAGCTGCTGGAGGAGTCCACCCACTCCGGTGAAATCTGGAATCTGGAGGCCAAGGACGGCACCCGTTATCGCCTCAACACCATCCCCGGCAGCAAGATCGGCTCTGGTGAGGTGATTGCAGAACTGGCCGACGATCGTTTCCGAACGGGCACGGGTGGTCTGGTTAAGTTCGCCCCCGGTCTCGCCATCAAGAAAGCCCGCTCTGCCAAGAACGGCTACGAGGTGAATAAAGGTGGAACCCTGCTCTGGATCCCCCAGGAGACCCACGAGATCAACAAGGACATCTCCTTGTTGATGATCACCGACGGTCAGTGGATCGAAGCCGGCACCGAGGTGGTGAAGGACATCTTCAGCCAGACCGCCGGCATCGTCACCGTCACCCAGAAGAACGACATCCTGCGCGAGATCATCGTTCGCGGTGGTGAATTCCATCTCAGCAGCGACAGCAAAGCTCTGGAGCGGTTCGAAGGTGATGGTCAGATGGTCAATCCCGGTGAGGACATCGCCAAGGGCCTGACATCTGAGGAGATGAAGTTCGTTCAGACGGTGGAAACACCTGAAGGCAAGGGATTGCTCCTGCGACCTGTCGAGGAGTACACCATTCCCAACGAGGCTCAGTTACCCGAGCTGTCCCATGTCAAGCAGGCCAACGGTCCTCACCTCGGAATCAAGGCCACCCAGCGTCTCGCCTTCAAGGACAACGAGCTGATCAAGTCTGTTGAGGGCGTTGAGCTGCTCAAGACCCAGCTGATCCTTGAGACCTTCGACACCACACCGCAGATGACGGTTGACGTTGAGAAGGCCCCCGATCGTCGCGCCAAGACCATTTCCCGTCTGCGACTGGTGATCCTCGAGTCGATCCTCGTTCGTCGCGACACCATGTCCGACTCAAGCCATGGCTCCACCCATACCGAGCTGCAGGTTGAGGATGCTGCCTCGGTAAAGGCCGGCGAGGTGGTCGCAACCACTCAGATTTTGTGCAAGCAGGCCGGCGTGGCTCAATTGCCGGAAGCTACCGAAGCCGACCCAGTTCGTCGTCTGATTGTGGAGCGCCCTGAGGACACCACCACGCTCACCACGTCCGGCAAACCGGTGGTTGGCGTTGGTGATCGCATCGTCGATGGTGATCTCCTCGCGAAAGGCGAACCAACCGCCTGCTGTGGTGAGGTGGAAGCGGTGGATGCCAACAGCGTCACCCTGCGTCTGGGTCGCCCCTACATGGTTTCTCCCGACTCCGTTCTTCACGTCAGGGATGGTGACCTCGTGCAGCGGGGTGACGGTCTGGCTCTCCTGGTGTTCGAGCGCCAGAAGACCGGCGACATCGTCCAGGGCCTGCCTCGAATCGAAGAATTGCTGGAGGCGCGACGTCCACGGGAATCAGCCGTCCTCTGCAAAAAGGCTGGCACTGTTGAAATCAAGCAGGGTGAAGACGATGAATCACCGACCGTCACGGTGATTGAGGCCGATGACGCCATCGGCGAATATCCGATCCTGTTGGGTCGAAACATTATGGTCAGCGACAGCCAGCAGGTCACTGCCGGTGAACTGCTCACCGATGGCCCCATCAACCCCCACGAGCTGCTCGAGTGCTATTTCGAGGATCTGCGCAGTCGCAAGGAGTTGATGGAAGCGGCTCAGGAGGCGATTGCAAACCTGCAGCACCGTCTGGTGACGGAGGTTCAGAACGTCTACAAGTCCCAGGGCGTCTCGATTGATGACAAACACATCGAGGTGATCGTTCGCCAGATGACCAGCAAGGTTCGGATCGAGGATGCCGGTGATACGACTCTCTTGCCCGGCGAGCTGATCGAGCTGCGCCAGGTTGAGAACACCAATCAGGCGATGTCCATCACCGGGGGTGCCCCCGCTGAATTCACGCCGGTTCTGCTGGGCATCACCAAGGCGTCGCTCAACACCGACAGCTTCATCTCGGCAGCCTCCTTCCAGGAGACCACCCGGGTGCTCACGGAAGCTGCCATCGAGGGCAAGAGTGACTGGCTCCGCGGTCTCAAGGAGAACGTGATCATCGGTCGCCTGATTCCTGCCGGCACCGGTTTCAGTGGCTTCGAGGAGGAGCTGCAGAAGGAAGCTGGCCCTCACCCGGACATCCTTTCCGAGGATCCCGCCGGTTATCGCCGCATGCAGAACCTGCGGCCGGACTACACGGTTGACATGCCACCGGCTGCCAGCTCCAGTGCTGTGCTCGATGACCCCAGTGATGCCGACATGGAGGCCACCCGCACCCGCCACAACATCGACCCCGACGCAAGCAACTTTGCGGCGTTCACACGTCCGGAGGCTGACAATGAGTTGAAGGAAGAGCAGGTCGTTGATGCCGAGGCCGTTGAAGGTCTTCAGGAGGAAGGCCTGCTCTCTGACGACTGAGCTTGGCTCCGTCGACCCCATCACTGTTCCTTCCATGATCGAACCAACTGAGATCCCCAAGCGCCGCCTGCCCCGTTACGGCTTTCACACGCACACTGAAAAGTTGAACGGTCGGGCGGCGATGCTCGGTTTCATCGCTTTGCTGTTGGTTGAGATCAAGCTCGGCCACGGTCTTCTGGTCTGGTGAGCCAGGCTCTGCTCGGACGCAGTGTCACCGAGCTTCAGGACTGGGCGGTGGCTCAGGGGCAGAAGCCTTTCCGTGGTCGTCAGCTCCACGACTGGCTCTATGAAAAGGGAGCTCATTCCCTGGATGAAATCACAGTTCTGCCCAAGGCCTGGCGAACCAACTTGAAGGAGAAAGGCGTTCAGATCGGTCGTTTGCGTGAGGTGCATCGATCTGTGGCCTCGGATGTCACCACCAAGCTGCTGCTGTCCACGGATGATGGTGAAACGATTGAAACCGTGGGAATTCCCACGGATCAGCGCCTGACGGTGTGTGTGTCCAGCCAGGTCGGATGTCCGATGGCCTGCCGTTTCTGCGCCACCGGGAAGGACGGCCTGCAACGCTCCCTGCGCACCCACGAAATCGTGGATCAGGTGCTCAGTGTGCGGGAGGCGATGGACCGGCGTCCTTCTCACATCGTTTTCATGGGGATGGGGGAACCGCTGTTGAACAGCGCCGCTGTTCTGGAGACCATTCGCTGTCTCAATGACGATCTGGGGATCGGGCAGCGTCGCATCACAGTGAGCACCGTGGGGGTGCCAAAAACACTGCCGCAGCTTGCGGAACTGGCTCTGGAAACCCTCGGGCGAGCACAGTTCACTCTTGCGGTGAGTTTGCACGCACCGAATCAGCAATTACGCGAGGAACTGATTCCAACGGCCCAGGCTTATCCCTTCGAGACATTGTTGGAGGATTGCCGTCACTATCTCAATGTCACCGGAAGGCGGGTCAGTTTTGAGTACATCCTGCTGGGTGAACTCAATGACAAACCCGAGCATGCTGAAGAGTTGGCAGATCGTGTCGGTGGTTTTCAGAGCCACGTCAACCTGATTGCCTACAACCCGATCGAAGAGGAGGAGTTCAAGCGGCCGACCCCCCAGCGGATTGAAGCCTTCCGCCGTGTGCTCGAACGTCGTGGTGTTGCCGTCAGTTTGCGAGCGAGCCGCGGGCTGGATCAAAACGCTGCATGTGGTCAGCTCCGTCGACAACGTCAGGCCTCCGTTTGAGACCCTGAGGTTGTTTCGAACAGCTTGATGTCTGGGCCGTAGGTCAGTTCGTACTGCCGTTGAACGGTGGGTGAAAGTGAGCTGTCGCTGCATGGTGATTCCGAAGTTGTCTGGCTCTGGTTGAGTCTTGGTAAGGCTCCACCGAGATTGACCTTTCGGTTCAGCATCAAATTGCTGAATGTGTTCCAATCCTGATCCAGATTTTCGAGTCTTGCGATGAAATGGGGCAGTCTCCCTTTTGAATCCATGATCAAGAAAGTCTGTGGTTTTGTATGAACATCCATCTCGCATAGTGCAAGGCTGCAGGTGAACTCAACAAAGTCTTCGAACGACATTTGGTTGTGATATCCCAGCCTCTTCATTGAAGGAAAAACCTCTGATCGCAACACCTTTTCCCTGTAGCAGGATTGCAGTCTGCTGAGGGGGTCTCTGATCACCGTGAATGAGGTTATGGAGTCATAAAGGTCTGTGTATTGATCAGGCTTCAGCCAGCGAGCTTGTTTGGTGCATTTTTTCCAGAACAGGTCATTTGTTGGTTCAAGAATGCGGTTTTGTCGTGGATGTTGGCTGGTCTTGGTTGCAATCAAGCTTGATAAGCGTGTTTTGATCGATGTATTGGCGCACTTGGGGATTCGGGCGAAGACGAGTGATTGTTCCGGGAGGTAAAGGAAACCCTTGCCTTTCACGTTGGACTGTTTCAATCAATGCTTCAGCCTAAGAAGGCTCTCTGGCTGGTCATCTGATCGGATCTGGCATGACAGCGATCGACTGGATTCTTCTGGGGTCCTATCTGGTGCTCACCCTCGTGCTGGGGATCTGGCTGTCCCGACGCAATCGTGGTGACGAGGATTATTTCCTCGCCGGGCGTCGTCTGAACGGCTGGCTGGCCGGTGCATCGATGGCGGCCACCACCTTCTCCATCGACACCCCCCTCTACGTGGCGGGATTGATCGGCAGTCGGGGCTTGGCCGGCAATTGGGAGTGGTGGAGCTTTGGGTTGGCGCATGTGGCGATGGCCGTGGTCTTCGCACCCCTGTGGCGCCGAACCGGAGTTCTCACGGATGCCGCTTTCACCGAGCTGCGTTACGGCGGTCCGGCAGCGGCCTGGCTGCGGGGAATCAAGGCATTCCTTCTTGCTCTGCCTGTCAACTGCATCGGGATCGGTTACGCCTTTCTTGCGTTGCGCAAGGTGGTGGAGGCCCTGGGACTTGTCTCAGGGCAGCCCATTTTGGGGGGGATCACCGACACCATCGGTCTGCTGGCCCTGGTTGCTGTTTTGGTGCTGGCGTACACCGTGGCAGGCGGTCTCTGGGCGGTGGTGGTGACCGATCTGGTGCAGCTTGTGCTCGCCCTGGTGGGTGCCTTGGCTGTCGCTGTGGCGGCTCTCCATGCCGCGGGCGGTATGGGTGCCCTGCTGGACCAGCTCGAAGGTCTTGGACGTCCTGAGCTGTTGTCTCTGGTGCCATGGAGCTGGGATGGCGATGGTTTCAGCTGGCTTTACGGCTCCGGTATTTCCGTGCCGATGTTCCTTTCCTATGTGGCTGTTCAGTGGTGGAGCTTCCGCCGCAGTGATGGAGGTGGCGAATTCATCCAGCGAATGCTGGCCACCCGGGATGAACAGCAGGCCCGCCTGGCGGGCTGGGTTTTTCTGGTGGTGAACTATCTCATTCGCAGCTGGCTCTGGGTGGTGGTTGCTCTGGCAGCACTGGTCCTGCTTCCCGAACAGACCGACTGGGAGCTCAGTTATCCCGCCCTTGCCGTTTCGTTGCTGCCTCCCGTGGCGCTTGGGCTTGTCGTGGTGTCACTGGTCGCCGCGTTTATGAGCACGGTGAGCACTTCGGTGAACTGGGGGGCCAGCTACCTCACCCATGACCTTTACCAGCGCTTCATTCGGCCACAGGCCGCAGAGCGTGAGCTGCTCCTGGTGGGTCAGTTGACCAGCGTGCTTTTGCTGGTGCTGGGGGTGATCACAGCCCTGATCAGCGACAGCATCGGAGCCGTGTTCCGCCTGGTGATCGCAATCGGTTCCGGCCCTGGGGTGGTGTTGGTTCTGCGATGGTTTTGGTGGCGGGTCAACGCGGCAGCTGAGCTGGCGGCGATGTTGTGTGGGTTCGCAGTGGGGCTGGTGACAAGCGTTCTGCCGTTGGTTCGGATTGAGGACTATGGACTCCGTTTAATGGTGATCACGGCTGCATCAGCGGTGGTCTGGCTCACCGTGATGTGGCGAACACCGCCGGAGTCCGATGCTGTGCTCGAGCGGTTTGTGCGCCAGGTTCGGCCGCCTGGACCGGGTTGGGCCCTGTTGCGGCGGCGTTATCAGGTCACACCTCTCGAATCTTTTGCTGCGATGTCAGGTCGCTTTGGCTTGGCTTGCGCGGTTTTGTTCGGAGGCCTGATCGGTATTGGTGGTTTTCTGCTTCATCAGCAGTTCAGTGGCTGGATGGGGATTGCGGTGTTGTGCGTGGCCGTGCTGCTGCTGCGTCGGTCGCCCGATCACAATGGCGACTCTCTGGTGTGAATTCCGTGTCGTTTTTCCGATCGACGGTTTTACCGGTTTTGATCGTTCTGCTGTTCGCTTTGGCCTTGTTTGCGGTCAGTGCCCGCATCTGGTTGCCAGGAGACATGCTGGCTCCGGCCCCGATCGGCTAGAGCGTTATGCCGCCCCGGTCACCAGAGCTCATCATCAAGGATGTCTTGTTCCTGGTCGGTTGTTTGTATTCCCTCTTCTGAATCCAGTTCCTGTTCCAAGTCATCCTCCGGAGCCTTGCTGATATTGGAGTCGTACCAGGATCTGCATTCTGCGAACGATCCTGAGAAAGCAATCGAACCTTGATTGAGTACAAGACCTTCATTGCAGAACTGTTCTAGGAAATTGAAGTCGGTGTTGGTCATCAGGATTGACTTGCCAGCTGTTCGTTCTTTCAGTGCTCTTTGCAGTCTGAGCAATCGTTCTGAAGTCGTATTCGATTTCCAGGCGAATTGTTTGGGTACGACATACACATCGAAGTCGAACACCATGGCAACTGCCAGGTTGAACCTGGCTCGCATGAATTTGTTGTAGCTCTTCAGGGGCTTGTCGAAAAAGCCCTCCTCCAGATCTGCCAGCGTCTCGATCTGATCTAGATCCTGTCGCTGTTGCCCTCCATGGCCATAAACCCCCTGTAAAAACTTGGCGTTCTGACGACCGCTCAATGAGTTGGGTAGTCCCCCTTTTGAACCAAGAGGCCAGCTCACATTGGCCTGGATTGATACGTCTCCTTGTTGTGGCGTTGCGATGCCAGCTGCGCAATCGAGAAATGCGTGAGCCTCCTGCATCGATTTTGAAATCACGCCGACCCGCTGGCCTTGTTTGAGTTGCCAGCTCACACTCTTCAGTAATCGTTTGACTTTGTTGTTAATACCTCTGAAGTCATGTGTGATATCGCGAAGTTCAATCAGAGTCTTGGAAATGGATTTTTCGATCATCCCAAGATTTCAGCCACGATTGTGCTCGGGAGATTAGAGGCGATCACCTCCCCGCGGCAAGCCTTCAGCTCCGCATCGGCGGCGTCGGTCCATGCGGTGCTGTTGGGTTCACGAATGTTCTGGAGGCGGCTCTTGAATAATTCGTCCCAAGTCATTTCCGGCCAGAAACAGCGGCAGAACTCTGTATTGCTTGATTGATATCGACGGCGAATCATCTGTTTGATGCTGCTGTTGAGTCCGTTGAACGGTTCAGCAGGCCAGCCATGTTTTTGGGCCATTCTTTCAATGCCCCCTCGAAGTCGTTTCTTATGAGGAGCCACTAAAGCCTTGGGGTGATGTTGTGCGAGGAATGTGCTGATCTCCAGCGCCAGAGCTACCCCGAGCCGTCCCGGTTGTTGATTGATGGAACTGACGGGTTTGCATTGCCTGATCACCGCTTCCGGCAACGCGAGTTCATCAGCAAGTTGCTGAAAGGGGTCCGGTCGCTGGCATTCGCGGCCGTTTTGATCTTTGTTGGCTCCGAAGGGAATCATCACCCTTTCAACACTGGGCATCTCAATCAGCCAGCCGAACAGTGTGATCAGGTCGCATTCACTGATGGTGTTCCCTTTCATCACCCTCCTCACGTACGTGGTGAAGTCGCTGCGGATGGAGAGGCGTTTGACCAGTTGGGTGTATCGGGAATTGAGATAACTCTCCTGGTCCCGAATGAAGCCAACAACCTTGAGCTTCCAACCGCAGCTCTGCAGCTGGTTGGCAAGCCATTGGCCTCGAAGAGTTTCCCCGTCGGAACAGACTTGATACAGCGAGCAAGACAGAGCTTCGTGGGAGACGAGCAGATTGCAGTCCCTGATTTCCGCACGCTTAATCCATCGACTCCAAGGCTTCCATTTCTCCTGGGCAATGGCCTTCAGAAGCTTGTTGTCCTTCCGTCTGCGTGCAGTTAGCAAGACACCGTTCTTTCGCAGCAGGTCCCGGTTTTTTCTGAGCCGCCTCTGGATGAAGGTGGATGCCGTCTTGTGCATCCCGATGTGGAGAAACAGCGTTCGCTGGGTTGGCGACGGGAACGCCATGGCCGTGAAGACAGGAGTGGCATTGTCTCCGATGGTTCACCTGCGTCGGTAGAGGCGGCTCTAACATCGCTCAATGACCAACAGCGAAGCCCGGAAGGAAGATCAGAGCCTTTCAAGCCTCGCTCTTGATCCGGAGCTTCTGGCTGAAGAGCTTGCCGCAGAGGCGGATCTGGATCCATTGGAGTCCATTGGATCCGATGAAGAAACCTTCGATTCTCAAGCTGTAGCGCGTGCCTGCGACCAGGGCATTGTCTGGTTGCAGCAAGGTCATGATGAACGTCTGCAGGGTTTGCGGGTGTTCTGCGAACACAGGGATCCGAGGGCGATCCCTCCCCTGATGGCCTTGCTGAATCAGCCTTGCCCGGTGGAACGCATGAGTGCCGTCTACGCCCTGGGCCGTAACCCGTCTCCCCAGGCTGTTGAACCTTTGCTCAGGCTTCTTCAGGCTGATTCCAATGCCTACGTACGGAAGGCGACGGCCTGGAGTCTTGGCAACTTCCCTGATGCGCCAATACTCAACCCTCTGATCCGCGCCCTTCAGGTCGATGTCGCAGCGGTGAGGCTCTGGTGTCCTGGTTCACTCGCTGAGGCCGGAAGCCGCTCACCATCAAAAGCTGACCCTGCTGCAGGTCAGTTGCTTCAAAGCCTTCGGATCGACAGTGAGCCAGTGGTGCGCAGCAACTGCATCTGGGCCTTGGGACGTCTCTGTGACCAACTTGTCGCGCCCCGTCAGCAGGAGCTTGTTGAGGCACTGGTGAATGCCTTGCTTCACGACAGTGAGTCTTCTGTTCGTGATGAAGCGAAAACCGCTTTGGAGCAGCTGGAAGATCCTGCCGTTCTTGCAAGGTTGCAGACCCTTCTCGATGAGGGATTCATCAGATGAGCTTCAGTGCCTTCAGCGTGTAACAAACTCCTCAACGCGTTCGGGTTTGCGCCACTAGATTGCGTGCCTCAACACGTCTGTGGATGCCTCAACGCACGGTCCGTTTCACCATCCGACCGGATGGTCGTGTGGAAGAGCGAGTCGAAGGCGTCGTTGGGGATTCGTGTCAGCAACTAACTGAAAAGTTGGAAGCTGCCCTCGGAACCGTTGAAAGAAGGGAATCCACGGCGGAATCCTTCCTTCAACCCGAAACCCAGAACCAGACATTGCCCGCTCAACTGAACTGATGTCTCACTTCAGCACCGTAAAGACCGAGTTACGTCAGCTCGAGCCACTCGTTCAGGCCCTCGAAGATCTGGGCTATTCCCCTGAGCAGGGAGAGCGTCCTGTTCGCGGATATCGCGGCCAAACCGTGACTGCGGACCTGGCAGTCGCCATGCAGGAAGGTGGTGATTTGGGCTTTCGATGGAATGCTCAATCAGGTGCCTATGAATTGGTGACCGACCTGGATTTGTGGAAGCAGACAATTCCGATCGAACGCTTTTTGGCAAAGCTCACGCAGCGTTATGCGTTCAATACTGTTCTTACTGCGACCAGTAATGAGGGCTTTCAGGTGTCGGAGCAGCGCGTTGCACAAGACGGCTCCATTGAACTGGTTGTAACTCGCTGGGACGCCTGATTCTGGCCAACGAACAGTCTCTGGATCCAGTACTTGCTTTTCAGGCCCTTGCCGGCGAGCTGTTAGTCAGATCCGGTGAGGAACCGATTCTGGGTGGCGCACTTCGCGAAAAAGCTGTCTGGGTGGATGAATCCACCTGCATTGGTTGTCGCTACTGCGCCCATGTCGCCACCAACACGTTCGTGATGGAGCCTGATCTTGGTCGATCACGGGCCATTCGCCAGGATGGTGATTCAACGGACCGAATTCAGGAAGCCATCGATACCTGTCCTGTGGATTGCATCCACTGGGTTTCCTTTGAGTCGCTGCAATCACTTCAGCACCAATTGATTCGTCAGAATCTTCAGGCCAGACCTCAGGGTTGATGGTGGGCCTACCGACACGCAGATTTGGCCGCACTGAATTGCAGATTCCTCTTTTATCTCTTGGGGGAATGCGCTTTCAGCAGAGTTGGAGCGATCTCCCGTCTGCCGACATCACCTCGGAATCTCAGCTCAACCTCGAAGAAACACTGCAGCAGGCAGTTGAGCTTGGTTTCCATCATGTGGAGACCGCCCGCCACTACGGCAGTTCCGAGCGTCAGCTCGGTTGGGCGTTACCTCGCTGTGAGGATTCCAGTCGAATCCTGCAAAGCAAGGTTCCTCCCCGTGACGATCCCGATGCTTTCGAGGCTGAGTTGCAGCTGAGCTTCGAGCGGCTCAACTGCCGCCGCCTTGATCTTCTGGGGATCCATGGAATCAACTTGCCGGAGCATCTGCATCAGACCCTGCGACCCGGTGGCTGTATGGATGTTGTTCGTCGTTGGCAAGCTGAGGGAAGAATCGGCCATGTGGGTTTCTCAACCCATGGGCCGACGGATCTGATCACAGCCAGCTGCAATAGCGGCGCCTTCGACTACGTGAATCTGCACTGGTATTACATCCGTCAGGACAACGACCCGTCGCTGGATGCAGCCCGCGCTCAAGACATGGGGGTGTTCATCATCAGTCCCACCGACAAAGGGGGGCACCTGCACAGCCCTTCCCAGCGGTTGCTTGAGCTATGTGATCCTTTGCACCCGATCGTTTTCAACGATCTGTTTTGTCTCAACGATCCAAGGGTCCACACCATCAGTGTGGGCGCCTCGCGCCCGGATGATCTGAATCTGCATCTCGATGCTGTCTCCCGCCTTGAGGATGCTTCAACCCTGATTGCTCCTGTTCAGGAGCGGCTTCAGCAGGCTGCAGCAGAAGCGCTGGGAGACGACTGGCTCCATAGCTGGCGGCAGGGGCTTCCGTCCTGGCAGGACACGCCCGGCGAGATCAATCTGCCGGTGCTGCTCTGGCTGCATAACCTCCTGGAGGCCTGGGATCTCGAGAGCTATGCCCAGGCGAGATACCGATTGCTTGGCAGTGGAGGCCATTGGTTCGCAGGGTCCAATGCCGATGCCTTCGGAGACACAATTGATGAGGCTCAGCTCCTGGCGGTGTTGGGGAACAGTCCTTGGCGCGAGCGTATTCCGGGGATCCTCCGGACTCTCAAAGAGCGCCTGGCTGGTGAGTCTCAGATGCGTCTGAGCAGCGTTTAAATCCGAGTCTTTCGATCATCATTAACCCAGTGGCAGCCTGCTTGGGATCCCAACGGCCCTGGGATAGGTCGCTGGGCAACGATTCTGCTGGCGCAGTCTGAGCAGATGCCGGGTGCCCCGATCGGCTGGCAGTTGGCACATGTTGGTTGATGCAAGCTGAGCCTGAAGTGGTTTCAGTGCCCGTTCAAGTTGTTTCGTGTCGGCTTGCTCCCACTGGCCTCTGTAGAGCAAAGCCTCTCCCTTCGGCTTCAGCAGTGGCACCAGGTATTCGGCCACAACAGGGGCAGCGGCCACAGCACGAGCCATGGCCAGATCGAAACTGGCCCGAAGGGTCGGGTCATGTCCAGCGGTTTCGATTCGATCGGTGATCACACGCACGCGTTTGTCCAGGCCGATGCTCTGTGCCATCGCTTCCACAGCGGCGGTTTTGCGTCCAACGGAATCCAGCAGTGTGATGTGCGTTTGCGGCAAAGCGATCGCCACGGCAAGGCCTGGAAAGCCACCTCCGGTGCCCACGTCAATGGCCATCCGCTGATGTTCCGGAGTCTTCAGTTCCGCTTGCAGAGGCCAAAGGCTGTCAAAAACCTGGTTGATCCAGTAGTCGTCTCCCTCCACCAGTCGGGTGAGATTCACCCGCTGGTTCCAGCGGCGCAGCTCATCCTGAAGAAGCAGAAGCTGTTGCTGCTGCTTCAACGATGGTGCCCAGCCGATCCTGTCGCAAAAAGCTGCTCCCGGGACGGAGTCGGGCATTGGTGTTGCGGCGACTGTTTCTAGAATGAATGACCGGGTGTTCGGTGTGCCCCAGAGCGAGCTCAGCCACTACGAGCGTCTGGAGGTTTCCCCTCAAGCCGATTCCGAAGCTCTCCGGCAAGCTTTTCGTCGTCTCAGCAAAACCCTTCACCCTGACACCACCAGCCGTCCTGCGGCAGAAGCTGCACGGGATTTTCAGCTGCTGCGCGAGTCCTATGACCTCCTGGCGGATCCAGAGCGCCGTCGCCGATACGACCTTCAGTTGCAGCAGAAAATGCAACAGGGACTGAAGTCACGTCCTGTTGCCTCAACGTTGCCTCCGAACAGCAGCTGGAACGGCATCGGTGAGCGACGTCCACTTTCCGGGGGTGAATGGTTTGCACTGCTGCTGCTGGGCTTGGCTTTGCTGTTGAGCCTGGTGCTCGGACTTGGTGTTGCGGGGGTTCAGGGGCGAGCCTGGCAGGTATCTCCCGATTGGCTGTCCAATGTCGCCGCTCCCGCCGCCGACCACGCCGTTGAATCAGCACTCCCTGAGGGCTCTCGAGGAATGGTTACTGAACCTGGGGGCTGAACCGATCGATGGAGACCGCTGCCGTTGGTCTCTGGTGACAGAGGCATGGACCGCTGAACTGCGGCTTGAACGCGAAGATCTTGTGGTGGTCTGGGAAGACTCCGACGCTGCCGGTTCACCGTGCTCCCTTCCCTATGGCCTGTCGAGGCAGGATGTGACCTCAGCGATTCAGGCTGGCCCTTAGGTCTCGAGGGCATCCAGAGCGGTATGGATGGCGTCGTAGCAGCGTTCCAGCTGTTCATCCGTGATGCACAGCGGTGGAAGCAGGTACACCACCTGGCCGAGGGGACGCAGGAAAACCCCGTGCTCCATCGCGATCTTTTTAATTGTGGGCCCTGTTGGATTCAGATATCCCGATTCGCCGGTCACGGCAACATCGAACGCTGCAACGGTGCCTGTCAGCCGGCAACGGCTCACCCGATGGTGCTGCTGCAGCTGCTCCAGAAGCGGTCGATGTCGCTGCTCGAAGTTCAGAAATGCCTCCGGCGATGCTTCAAGGAGGGTCAGGCTGGCGTTGGCTGCCGCACACCCCAGCGGGTTGGCGGTGAAACTGTGGCCGTGCCACAACGTGAGCGTGGGGTCATCTCCGACGAAGGCGGAGAAGACCCGCTCGCTGGCCATGGTCACACCCATGGGCAGGCAGCCGCCGGTCAACCCCTTAGAAAGTGCCATCAGGTCCGGTTGGATTCCGGCTCGATGTGACGCAAACCAATCACCGCAGCGCCCGAATCCCGTCAGCACTTCATCCGCGATCAGCAGAGCTCCGGCCTGACGGATCCGGGCTTCCACCCCCTGCAGAAACTCCGGACGCACCATGGTCATGCCCCCTGCCCCCTGTAGCAGGGGTTCGAGGATCACCGCAGCTGTTGGCGTTTCAAGGGTCTGCTCCAGCACCGCCAGAGCGGCCTGTTCCTTTTCGTTGATTTCGCTGTCTTCCCACCAGGTGGCTGGCCAAGGCACCCGAGCCACAGGGAACAGTTTGTCTTCGAAGGGCTCGCTGAATAAATTGCGCTCCCCCACGGCCATCGCCCCGAAGGTGTCGCCGTGATAAGCCCCATCGAATGCCACGATCTGGTGACGTGGTTCACCATGGTTCACCCACCACTGGCAAGCGATCTTCAAAGCCACTTCAATGGCTGTTGATCCGTTGTCGGAGAAGAAAAGCCGTTGAAGCCCGGTGATGGCACTGAGTCGTTCACCGAGTCGTTCGGCCGGTTCATGGGTGAAGTCCGCGAAGATCACCTGCTCAAGCCGGGCTGCCTGATCTGCGATCGCCTTCGCCATCACTGGATGACCATGGCCATGCAGGGTGACCCACCAGCTGCTGATGGCGTCGATCAGGGGCTGGCCCTCCTCTCGGTGCAGCAGTGCACCTTCACCGGAGATGACTCGCTGCGGTGGCGGTGCTGATGCGATCTGGGTGAATGGTGGCCACAGGTTTGGGTGGCGGGCTGGATTTGCTGTTGTGCCCATGACATCCCTTGCTGCTGTTGTCATATTGAAACTCCGTGCTGCCCCGGTTGCCCGATGGCCACGATGCGAGCAAGACGCCGTTCCAATCGATTTTTTCCAGCAGCCCGGGATTTGCCTTCCCCCCGTGCTGAACAGCATCGCCGCAGTGAGATGTTCTCCGAGGGCTGCTGGCACTCCATCCGAGTGTCGCTCGAGATGCGCGGTTGGTCCCCGCCCCATATCGAACTGATTCATAATCAGCTGCGCCAGGGTTGGCCCCTCTCGCTGGCTGTTCGTCAGGTCTCCATCCGCCTCGGAACCTGTCCGATGCGCTCGAAGTCCTTGGGTTGACTTAATCGCAGGCGTCGGATGGAGTCCCTGCGAAGGTCACAATCGTGTTGCAGCTCAGCTTGCGCATCAGGTCGCGTTCCACATCGGTAAACAGCACAAGGATCGCGGTGCAGGTCAAGGTCAGTACCACACAGATCAAGGGCTGTCGGTCTGATTTCACTGCGGTGTCTCCAATGCTGTTCTGATCGCATCACCCAGATTCTGACGGCCCCACTCATGGGCGAGGGCGTTGGCCGTGAGCGGTTGCAGCGGAGGCAAGTGGCCCAGCACGGGTGCATCACCGAACTGTTCAAGCGTGGCTGGATTGTCGTCATGGGGCGGTCCATTGAGGATTATTCCCAGCACCCTGATCTGGCGTCTTCGAAGAGCCTCCAGGCTCAGCAGGGTGTGATTGAGCGTGCCGAGTCCGCTGCGGGCAACCAGCACCACGGGCCGTTGCCATTCCTGCAGCTGGTCGATCTGCATCCAGCGGCGTGTCAGTGGCACCATCAGCCCGCCCGCGGTTTCCACCACCAGCGGTCCATCGACCGCCGGCAGCGTGAGCGCCCTCGGATCAAGTTCCACACCGTCGATTTCCGCGGCCCAGTGGGGGGAAACCGGTTGTTGGAAGGCATACGCCTCCGGCAGCAGGCGATCGTCCGACAGCTTCAGCAGATCACGCACACGGCCGCGATCTCCACCGCCGTCCAGTCCGCTCTGCACCGGTTTCCAGTAACAAGCCTTGAGACCCTGGACCAGCCAGGCACTCACGATCGTCTTGCCGACGTCCGTGTCGGTTCCGCAAACCACAAGTTGAGGCTGTGTTGTTGTCATCGCTGCAGCATCAATGTGAACACATGCCAGCTGAGGGTTGGATGTTCGGGGTCGGGCCAGCTCCTGAAGACCCGTCGCCACTCTGAGGGTCCAAGGCCTGCTGAGGGGGTGGTGTCGGCACCGGTTCTGATCATCGGTCGCAGCAGCTCCAATGGATGGCGGCCGTTGCTGCTGAACCGTTGCTTTCGTTTCCACCGAACCGCTTGTTCGGGTACGGCGGCCAGCAGCAACTCCATCCGCGGAAATGGCAGAGCGGTGCAGGGGACCCCGGCTCGCTCGGCAGCCTGATGCCATTGTTCAAAACTGCCGTCCACCGGCACCGTCAGTGCCAGCCAGCCACCGGGTGCGAGCTGGTCGAACCAGTGGTGCAAACGCTCCGGCGGATTATGCAGCCAGTGCAGAACGAAGCTTGAGCACAGCAGTGCCGGAGGTGATGACCAATCCGGTAAGGCCTCGTTGAGGTCGTGAAGAAGGGTGGGCCCGGCCCTGGTCTGGCTGCGCAGCATGGCCTCACTGCCATCCACACGCAGGACCGACTGTCCCGGATGTTGCTTTTCGAGGGCATCGGCAAGACAGCCTGTTCCGCTGCCGAGATCCACCCAGAGTCCTTCCGGAATGGCCGAATGCCGGCAACGCCTGGCCAGCTGTCGGGCCATGGTCTGCTGGAGCTCAGCGGAAGCGTCGTATTGCGCTGCCGAGGCTCCAAACGCCTTCAGAACCTTTGCACTCCAGCCTGATGTCATGGCCTTGCCTCGACCCAGTCCAGGACTGTTTTCAGGACAGCCGTTGTGATCAGGGCATGGCCGTGTTCCGTCAGCCGAATCAGCTTGTTCTGCTGATCCCTCAGCGCTGTCAACAACAGGTTCTGGCTTTGGGGGCACACGATCGCGTCCTGCTCTCCCTGAACCACAAGAACCCGCGCCAGCTTTGGCCATCCTTCCGGCAGATCGGAACAGTGGCTCAGAAGGGTGAGGTCATGTCTGAGCCGTTCACGGCCCGATTCGTTCAGCTGGCTCAGCACCGGGTGGGGGGGCAGCGCTGTCGCCGGCATTGGAGAAGCGCAGCGATCCAGGAATGTCCGCAGCATGGTCCCCTCCTCTGGAGTCCCAAGCCGTTCAGCCATCCCCCGGAGAGCTCTTGCCTGTCGGCGTCCGGATCCTCCGGGAGGAACAAAGGCCGTGAACCCTCCAAGGATCACGACGGCCTGCGCCGCAGCAAGTGTGCTGGGGGAGATGAGGTGTAGTCCAAGGGAATGGCAGATGAGCAGCCTCTGTTGGTCTTGCTGGGACCAGATCGGCTGCAGACATGGCTGGCCGCCATAGCCCCGCTCTGCGGATTGCCATTGCCAGCCCTGAGTCTCAAATCCCCGTTGCCAGGCTTTCCAGACCGATGCGTCTCCGGCCCAGCCGTGGGCGGCGATCACGTGTTTCATCGTCTGGAGAGCATCTGCAGCAAACGGTTCAGCGTGTCCTCAGGCAGATCCCGCCTCAGCACCAATCGGAGCCGAGCTGTTCCCTCGGGCACGGTGGGTGGTCGGATCGCCACAGCCAGCAGACCGCCCTGCTCCAGCGTTGCCTGGGCCTCCAGTGCAGCGCTGTCGGGACCGATCAGCAGAGGCAGAACCTGCCCAGATCCATCGGGTTGTCGCCACCCTTCGGCAGCCAGAGCCGCACGCCATTGGCCACTCCGCTGAATCAGCCGATCCCCCCAGTCGGGATTGGAGCGAATCAGGTCCAGAGCGGCCTGGGCGGCGCCAACCAGAGCTGGGGCGAGAGCGGTTGTGTACCGAAAGGCGCCACTGGATTGCAGCAGCTTGTCGCCCAGCGAGGAATCGCAGGCCAGGAAGGCGCCACCACTGCCAAAAGCCTTGCCAAAGGTGCCACTGATCAGATCGATCCCGTCGCGGCCAAAGCCAAGGCCGCGGCCCTCAGGGCCGAGAACCCCCAGGGCATGGGCTTCATCCAACAGCAGCTTGGCTCCGAAGCGTTGGCAGAGATCCACCAGGCCATCCATATATGGGCTGGTGCCTTCCATGCTGAACAGGCTCTCGCTGATCACCAGCACGGACACCTGGCCTGAGTCGAGCTTGCTGAGCCGGCGTTCCAGATCGATCAGGTCGTTGTGCCGAAAGCGCTGCAGTCGAGCACCGCTGGCCTGGACCCCAACAAGCAGTGAATGGTGGATCAGTCGATCTGCCAGAACAGTGGTGTGACGACCAGCAAGACAGCAGACCGCCGCAATGTTGGCCTGAAAACCGCTTGGAAAAAGCAGGACTGAATCTCGTTGAAGCCAATCCCCAAGCTCACGTTCCAGTCGTCCATGGCGCGGCCGGCTGCCGGTCACAAGCCTCGACCCACCGGCTCCGCTTCCCTCGTCGCGGACCGCCTTTGTGGCGGCTTCGATCAAGTCTGGATGGCGACTGAGGCCGAGATAGTCATTACTGGCGAGATCGATCAGCGGTGCGCCGGGGTTGGGCGCATCCCTCTGCAGGGTCCAGCTCTCTGGACCCGTTCTCCAGCTGTGCATCGTGCGGCGCCGTGCTGGATCGAGGGTTGCCATGTGGTCAGTCTGCGTGTACGCCGGCGGTGAGGATGGATGTTTCGATGGTGAGGGTCTCGATGGAGCGCTTCACGACGCTCTTCCCGTTGTGGACCTTGTTGGGCTCAGTTCTGGCTCTGGTTCACCCTGGCCTGTTCACCTGGTTCAGCGGGATCTGGATCACCCTGGGGCTTGGGGTGATCATGCTTGGTATGGGCCTTGGGCTCTCCCCTGATGACTTTGTGCGGGTGGGTCGGCGACCGCGTCCAGCGTTGGTGGGTGTAATAGCCCAATTCGCTGTAATGCCCGCATTGGCCGCGGCCATTGCTGCTCTCCTGCGCTTGCCGGCACCCCTGGCAGTGGGGCTGATTCTGGTGGGGTGCTGTCCGGGGGGAACCGCAAGCAATGTCGTGGCATTAATTGCCCGCGCTGATGTGGCTCTATCGGTTGTGATGACCAGCCTCAGCACTCTGGCGGCAGTGCTGTTCACCCCGCGGTTGACTGAATTGCTGGCCAGTCAGTACGTCCCTGTGAATGGCTGGCTGCTGTTGTTGCGCGTTCTGCAGGTGGTGTTGGTGCCGGTGGCCTGCGGTGTGTTGCTCAAACAGGGGTTGCCCTCACTCGCAAGGCGGGTGGAGCCGGTGATGCCACCGATCTCGGTGATCGCCATCGTGATGATTGTTGCCAGTGTTGTGGGAAGTCAGCGCCAGCTGCTTTTGGATCAGGGCCTGCTGCTCTTGCTGGCCTGTCTGATGCTGCACGCGGGAGGTTTTGGTCTGGGCTTTCTCATTGCCCGGCTGACGGGTGAATCGGTGGCGGCGCAACGCACCATCAGCATTGAAGTTGGTATGCAGAACTCTGGTCTGGCAGTGGTTCTGGCGCGCAGTGGAGGTTTTGTCAGTCCGCTCACGGCGCTCCCTGGAGCCATCTCCGCGGTGGTGCACTGCATGCTCGGGAGTGCCCTTGCGGGTTGGTGGCGCCGCAGAAATCCCGCTAACACCCGCGATGCAGCTGGCTGAGCAATCGGGCTGCCAACCCTCGGGACAGTCGACGGGATACCAGCATGTTGCAGATCCAGTCGAACAAGGCTGGAGCATCAGGCTCATCAGCCAACCGTTTTTCGAGAGAAATCAGCTCTTCTCTGCTTGAACATCCCCGTAGGGCATCGATCAAGCGTTCCTCCGTCAGGATGTCGCGCAGTTGTCCAGTTGCTGCCATGGCTGAGTTGCGTTCACGCTCACGTCATGTCATGGCATCAGGCAATGCTATTTGTCATCACTAATGTTGCGAAAGCAAATTTTGCCTCTCAGGGAGGAAGCTTTGCTAGGCAATAAAGTATTGGCATGTGGAAGTTGATTTTGTTTGATGAGTTTCGTTCTCGGCAGGGATTACTCGTTCTACTGTAAGAATTTGATTGTTGGTATGATTTCGATTGCTTTGGGGACTCGTTAAAATTTTGACACAAGTTTGCCTGTGAATATTCTAATTTACGTTATTAACTTGATTGGATCAACTATTGATTCTGCTTGTAGTTCCGGGGCTTTTTAGAGTTTTGTTGGAGTATCTTTGAGTAATGCTAATGGGCTTCATGGTAGAATAGATATTTATATTTTGCTGGCGTGAGTAAAACTTTATTGATTCACGCTGGCACCCATAAAACCGCTTCTACTTACATACAAAGTAGGATGCAGGATAACAAGGACAATCTTGAAAATAATGGAGTAAAGTTGTTGGATATAAAAAGAAAAATAGGAGCTGAAAAAATTTTGCCTGCCATAGTTTATTCTCGTGATATAGAAAAACTTCAGTCTTTTTTAAGCCAGGATTCTCCTCAACATCAAGCGCTCCTATACAGCGCAGAGCAGTGCACTCAATTGCTTCTTCACAAAAAACGCTTGAAGTGGTTTATGGATGCCCTCGAAAGTACGGATTTCAGGCTAAGAATAGCGATTTTTGTTAGAGATCAGCCAGACTATATAAATTCAATGTATGTTCAAAAGGCAAAAAAGTTTCTTCATTCAGTCGATATAACTAGTTATGTTTGGTATTGCTTGCGTCAGCAAAGGTATTGGTTTAATTATAATTATATGTTTTCTGGGATGATTGATAATCCTGGCCTGGATGTTGATTTTTTGCCCTATGGTCGCCAGTTTGGCGATCCATTCGAGCGTTTGATGGCTTTGCCGGGTTGGCTCCAAGGTTTTCAAGGTGAATGGCTGCCATCTGTCGTTTGTGATCTAAACGACCAGCCAGGGATTAAGGGTGTTCACTTGGCTTTAAATGTCTCTAGACAGCTTGAGAGCCTTGGGGTTGACTTGAGTACATTGAGGAATAGAGCAAGATATATACGCAAATATTTATCTCCTCTGGGTTGGGGCTCTGATCGTTATTTTGGTTTGAAGAATGATCAGATCGAGCTCATTCGGGACTTTTATCAATTATCCAACAAAAGATTTTCCAAGAAAGTTTGGCCGGGCTTTTCGTGGCGATCTGTTTTTAGTGATCAAAAAAAACAGCATTATAATGTTTTAGACGAAGAGAGCCTTTCTATTGCTGAGAGGGATGAGATAACGCTTCTTGCTCGGAAAGTAATTGATGACTTGAAGGAGGCTAATCCTGATGCATTTCCAAGCAATATCTCATTTTAATTCGCTTAGCATTGTCTTTGACTTTTGTTTGGTGTCACGATCCCTTGCTGGCTAAATTATATTTTTATGGTATTTTTGAATTTTGCGAAAGCATGAATCTAAAAATTTGTTTTAAGGGCGGATTTCTTGCACTGCCTTGCTTTGATAATAATTATTTTAGCGATAGATATTCTTTCGGTGGATGATCTTATGGCAAGTCTGTCTGTACAAGGCTTCCGTGATCGCATTGATGTCCTTAACTTATTTTTTGTGTTTGAAAGCGTTGTGCTTTGCGTTGCCGAAATAGTCGTTTATTGATTAGAGTTTCTGGGTCGCCCAGTATTTGTGATGTCTGCAGGCAGTTTGAGCTTAGAGGACATCTTTCCTTATGAATTGGATGAATTTCAGCTCAAAGCCATTGCTGCATTGAATCAAGGTGATTCAGTTGTTGTTAGCGCGCCGACGGGATCAGGCAAAACGCTGGTGGGTGAGTACGCCATTTATCGCGCCTTGGCCCATGGCCAGAAGGTCTTTTACACAACACCGTTGAAGGCCCTCTCCAATCAGAAGCTCCGGGATTTCCGAGTGCAGTTTGGCGACCAGAACGTTGGTCTGATGACCGGGGATCTGAGTGTGAATCGAGAGGCTTCGATTGTCGTGATGACCACGGAGATCTTCCGCAACATGCTGTATGCCGAAGCGGATGCAAGTGATGATCCGCTCGCCGATGTTGAAGCCGTGGTGCTGGATGAGTGCCACTACATGAATGACTCCCAACGCGGCACGGTCTGGGAAGAATCCATCATTCACTGCCCTCCCCCGGTTCAACTGTTGGCCCTTTCCGCCACAGTTGCCAATGCCGGTCAGCTCACCGACTGGATCGAAAAAGTGCATGGGCCCACCACTCTTGTGGTGAGCGACTATCGGCCCGTTCCGTTGCAGTTCAGCTTCTGCAGCGCCAAGGGTTTGCATCCGCTGCTGAATGATGCCGGCACGGGGCTTCATCCCAACTGCAAAGTTTGGCGCGCTCCCAAGGGGCAAAAGCGCAAAGGTCGCCCAACCCGACCCCCTCAGCCGGAGGCCCCACCGATCAGCTTTGTGGTTGCTCAGATGGCTGAGCGGGACATGCTCCCCGCCATTTATTTCATTTTCAGCCGTCGAGGCTGCGACAAGGCGGTTCGTGATCTTGGGGGGCAATGCCTCGTCTCGAAAGAAGAGCAGTTGCGCATTAGCGCCAGGCTCAAGATCTACACAGACAACAATCCCGAAGCGGTGCGTGACGGTATTCATGCCGATGCTCTCTTGCGTGGGGTCGCTGCCCATCACGCCGGTGTCCTCCCGGCGTGGAAAGAGCTGATCGAGGAGCTGTTCCAGCAAGGTCTGGTCAAGGTGGTGTTTGCCACGGAAACCCTGGCCGCAGGCATCAACATGCCGGCCCGCAGCACCGTGATTGCGTCGCTCTCCAAGCGCACGGAGCGAGGCCATCGGCCGCTCATGGGCAGTGAGTTTCTGCAGATGGCCGGCCGGGCGGGGCGGCGTGGTCTGGATTCCCGCGGTTATGTGGTCACCGTGCAAAGTCGTTTCGAAGGGGTGCGCGAAGCGGGTCAGCTCGCCACCAGTCCAGCGGATCCCTTGGTGAGTCAGTTCACCCCGAGCTACGGCATGGTGCTCAACCTGCTGCAGCGCCATGACCTGGCCAAGGCCCGCAATTTGGTGGAACGCAGCTTCGGTCGCTATCTGGCGGGTCTGGATCTTGTCGATGAAGAGGATCTGCTGGCGCAGTTACGGCTGCAGCTGGGTCAGCTGGAAGGGGTTGCCGGTGACATTCCCTGGGAGGATTTTGAGGAGTACGAGAAGCTCCGTGGACGGTTGCGCGAGGAGCGCCGGCTGCTGAGGATTCTTCAGCAACAGGCCGAGGAGACCCTGGCCAACGAGCTGACCATGGCCCTCCAGTTCGCGAGTACAGGAACATTGGTCAGCTTGAAATCACCCCAGCTGCGAGGTCGGGTCACGCCGGCGGTGATTGTCGACAAGGTGGATGGCCCCGGTCAGTTCCCCCTGTTGCTTTGCCTCACGGACGACAACCTCTGGGTGCTCCTGCCCTGTCAGTCGGTGGTGAGCATCCACGCTGAACTGAGCTGCCTACAGGTCAGTGGCGTGACAGCACCGGACCTGAGTCGGGCCGGTGAGCTGCGTCATGGCGATCAGGCCAGTGGCGGTTTTGCTCTTGCGGTGGCTCATATGGCCCGTCGTCACGACATGACCACGCCTCAGTACGACCTGGCCGGAGAGGTGCTGGCTCAGGCTCACTCGGTGCGTGATCTCGAAGATCAACAGCAACAGCATCCCGCCCATCGCTGGGGTGATCGCAAGCAGCTCAAGAAGCATCGCCGTCGGATGGAGGAGCTGGAACATGAGATCGAAGAGCGTCAAAGACTGCTTCATCACCGTTCCAACCGCCATTGGGAGACGTTTTTATCTCTGATGGAAATCCTTCAGCAATTTGGCTGTCTGGATGACCTCGATCCGACGGAGATCGGTCGCACAGTGGCCGCCCTCCGCGGGGACAACGAACTTTGGCTTGGTCTGGCCCTGATGAGTGGCCACCTCGATGAACTCTCCCCCCCAGAGTTGGCGGCCGTTTTCGAGGCCATCAGCACGGAAGTCAACCGCCCTGATCTGTGGAGTGGTTTCCCGCCGCCGCCCTCTGCTGAAGAGGCGCTCCAGGATCTCTCCGGTCTGCGCCGTGAACTGCTCCGAGCCCAGGAGCGTCATGGTGTGGTGGTGCCAGCCTGGTGGGAACCGGAGCTGATGGGTCTGGTGGAGGCATGGGCCCGTGGCACTGATTGGAACGATCTGATCGCCAACACCTCACTGGATGAAGGTGATGTGGTGCGGATCTTGCGTCGCACCGTCGATCTGTTGGCACAGGTGAACTACTGCGAAGCCGTCAGTGAGCAGCTGCGCAGTCATGCTCGCCAGGCTCTGTGTGCCATCAATCGTTTTCCGGTTGCCGAAGCGGAGGATCTGCACAACCAACCCGAGGCTTCCAACCCCGCCACGGAACGGGCTGCCTGACTTCAGGTGCGGGGTCGCGCCATGACAGCTGGATCGATCAGGGCGTCAAAGCGTTCGGCAGTGATGTGCCCAAGTTGGATGGCGGCTTCCCTCAAGCTGAGTCCCTCCTGATGGGCGTGTTGTGCGATTGCGCTGGATAACTCGTAGCCGATCTCGGGAGTGAGCGCTGTCACCAACATCAGGGAGCGGTCGACAAAGGCTGCGATCTTGTCTCGATCCGGCTCCATTCCCTCCACCAGGTTCAGGCGGAAGCAGCGGCAGGAATCGTTCAGCAAATTGATGCCTTGAAGCAGGTTGGCTCCGATCAGTGGCTTGTACACATTCATCTGCAGCTGGCCGCCGGCCCCGGCCGAGGCCACAGCTGCATCAAGTCCAATCACCTGGGTGCAGACCATGGCGAGGGCCTCACACTGGGTTGGATTGACCTTGCCCGGCATGATCGAACTACCGGGTTCGTTGGCCGGTAGAAGGAGTTCTCCAATCCCTGCTCGCGGTCCGCATGCCAGCAGTCGGATGTCGTTGGCGATCTTCAGCAGGCTGACGGCCAGACGGCGCAGCTGAGCCATGGCTTGAACCAGAGCATCGTGACCGGCCATCACAGCGAACAGATTGGGCGCAGGATGAAACGGAGTTGCTGTTCGTTCCGCCAGAAGACGCGCCACATCGTTTGAGAATCCTGGAGGCGTGTTCAAACCGCTGCCTACGGCTGTTCCGCCAAGGGGCAACCCCAGCATCTCCTCTCGAGCCTGATTCAGCCATTCCCGACCCTGATGGATCTGATCCCGCCAAGCACTCACCTCGTCCCCAAGGCGTAGCGGCACCGCATCCTGCAGATGGGTGCGACCGATTTTGACGATGTCCATCCAGCTGCCGGCCTTCTCGTCAAGGCTGGCGATCAACCGGTCCAGTTCCGGCAGCAGGTCGTTCTGCAGCAGCAGAACGGCTGACACATGAATGGCAGCGGGAAAGGCGTCGTTGGTCGACTGTGATCGGTTGACATGGTCGTTGGGATGAACCGGGTCATGGCTGCCGATGGCATGACCGGCGTCCCTGGAAGCAAGGTTGCTGATCACCTCGTTCACATTCATGTTCGTCTGGGTGCCGCTCCCGGTCTGCCAGACGCTGAGAGGAAACTGGCGGTCGTGCGATCCCACGGCGATGGCTGCTGCCGCACATTCAATGGCCTGAACCTGTTGTGCTGTCAGCAGGTCATGGCGTCCGTTGACCGCCGCGCAGCACCCTTTGATGAGGGCGAGGGCATGAATCAATTCGGCGGGGATCCGCTGGCTGCCGATGGCGAAGTTGTTGCAGGAGCGCTGGGTCTGGGCGCCCCAGAGGGCCTCTGCCGGCACCTCCACGCAACCCATGCTGTCGTGTTCCTGCCGCAGCTCGCCGCCCATCGCAGAATGCCGTCCCAAACCTCTGATCGTAGGGATGCCCTTCATTCCCCTTGCTCAAGGGAGGCACCGCTGTTCAGTGTTTTGTGTCGAGCCAGATCAGTGCTCCATTGCGCGATATCTCAGCGAGCCGAAACGCCCCATGGCGGCCTTGCTGAATCGGCAGAGGATGGAATGCCTGAGCGATGGCGCATTCCTTTATCGGTCCAGACCGTTTCAGCTGTTGGGCTACGAGATCAAGCCTGAGGTTGTCTTCACCACGGTCTGGTCAGAGCAGGAGTTGCTGATTGTGTTTCAGCACATCCGGATTCAGGGGCTCGGAGCTATCGAGCGGGCCATCCGTTTCAGTTGTGAAGCGGTGCTTCAGCCATGTTCCGAAGGACTGAAGGCGAGGGTGTCGGCCTCTGTGCTGATGGATGGTGAACATCCCATTGCTCTCGTGCCTGTGCCTCTTCGCCGTCGGCTGGCTGATCAGGCTTTGAGGTTGGTGTTCGCCCGGCTGGAGCGGCGCTGCCAGGGGGGGCTGAAACGCTCATTGAATCGCTGGTTGGAGACGGAAGCGTCGCCAGGAAGGACATCTTCGGAATGCGAGTAAGGTCCCGATGACAATCAAACCAACGAAAGGATCGATCTGATCAAAGTTGTTAGATGAGCCGTATCACCTCCTCCAAAGTCTTTACGAGCGTGCGCGCCTTTGGCGATCGCATGATGTTGCAAATCAGGATTGTCTTGGCCCTGGCAGATATGGAGTTTGCCCTGCGTGCTGAAAAGGGCGCTTTTGGTGTTTGGGGAGTGGTGTTTGAACCCCTGGCTTTGATGCTCACTCTGTTGGCGCTCAAGATTCTGGTTCGCTTGAAAACAACCGATCTGCTTAACCCGGTTATCTGGTTGGCGTGCGGCGTTGCACTTCTGTATTTGTTTCGCAAGGTTGGTATTAAGGCTCTCACTGGTGTTTCCAAGAAGCAAAGATTCTTTTTTTATAGAAGAATTCGCCCGTTAGATACTCTCCTAGCCTCTACATTAATTGAGGCGAGAATTCATGCATCCGTTCTGGTTCTTGTTTTTCTGGCCGTTTCGGCCTGGAGCTGGACGTTCCAGATTGATGATCCTGCATTAATGGTCGTTGATTTTCTTTTGACAGTTTGTCTTGGCCTTGGTGTTGGAATGAGTGCCTTGGTGGTCGGTCATCGCATACCAATTGTTAAAGCGTTGACCAAATTTGGTATCAACAGAATTCTACTTTGGACGTCTGGAATCTTTTATGCAACATATTCACTTCCGGGCCCCGCGCGACCATTTGTGACATGGAATCCTTTGCTTCATTCCGTTGAATTATTGCGTCACTCCATTAATACGGCGTATCCATTGCCAGGCATCAGTCTTCAATATCTCGCTATTTGTGCGTTTGTAAGTGTTGGTTTTGGTTTAGTCTTCTACTTCTCAAACGAAGCCCTGCTGCTCTCCGATGACTGAACGGCCACTCCAGGGCTCCCGCACCACCAAGCTCCAAGCGACCCGGCAGAAGATCCAATCGGGTGCGCGATGGCTGGGGAGCATGGGAAGTGAACTCTCAACAGTTGCCATTCCCAGGATTAGGACGGACGATCAGGCTCCGCTTCCTCGGCTGTTCAGCGGTCGTGTTCTGGCTGCCACCTTCCTCGCTATTTCAGGCTTTTATTGCTTCGCGATTGGTCGTGACCGCTATCAGGCCAGCTCTGAGTTTGTGATCAAGCAGCCCATGCCGCCTGGGAATTCTGCCGCAATGGTTCTTGGTACTCTCCAGAGTTCCAGTGTTCTGTCTTCTCTTGAAGATGGTCGTTATTTGCAGGTATATCTCGAATCAAATGACGTCAGAAACGCTGTTTTCCCCGATGAAGAGGTTTATCTAAATAGCTACGCTTCCGCGTCTCCTGATCTTTGGAGCGGCTTGTCTACCAACGCTGATGCTCAGCAGCAGTTGGGATTTTTCCGCAACCAGTTGGATGTGATTCCACAAGAGCTTTCCGGTTCGATTGTTCTCTCTACAAGTGCTTTCACGGCTGAAGATGCTTATTCGCTCAATACAAAACTTCTGGAGCAGGCCCAGCGCTTTGTGAATGATGTGAATCAGTCGATCAGTGCTGATCAACAAGCGTTTGCTGAGACGCAAGTCGCCTATGCGCAGAATCGTTTAACGGAAGCCAGCAACGCATTGGAGGCTTTTCAGGATCGCTACGGTCAACTCAATCCGCTCGCAGAGCAGAGCGCTGCAGCAAGCTTTATTACAGGTTTGGAATCCCGATTGGTTGACCTGAAGGTCGAAGAGGCCAGCCTCCGTCGTCAGTACCGGGATCCTGATGCCCCGGAAGTGGCTTACGTCGCCGATCAGGTTGGGGAGCTCGAGCGTCAGATCAAGGAAGAGCGGCAGAAGGCCGTGGGTGCTGGAGGTCGCGATCTGAACAGGCTTGCCAGTCAGTCGGTGAGGCTTGAAGGAGATGTCACTTTTGCGCGTGAGTCATTGGCTTCGGCCATGCGAGCTGCTGACAACAGCCGGATGGAAAGTCAGCGCCAGTTGAAGTTCATTGTGATGCTGAGTAAACCTCAGATGCCCCAAGAGCCCGATCATTCCTGGCGTTGGAAGGCGTTTTTATCATGTATCGGTATTTTAGTTGTGGTTTGGGGCGTCTTTGGCTTCATGCTGACCGCATTGCGACGGGATTAATAATCCATGGTTGTAGGAGTTGAAATTAAAGGTCTTAATCAACAGACTCTTTTTGCTTTATGCCAAAAACATGGTTGGGATCCGTTGTTCCTATCTTCTGCTGAAGGTGATGTGAACGTTGGAGACCTTGAGCGAGAACTAGAGGTCTGTTTCGCTGCTGGTGAATGGAATCTTTGCTGTTTGCTGCTGAAGGCTGCGCGAGAGAAAGCAGATTCACAGCTGCTTAATCACTTGGCTCATTTTGATCGGCAAGGTGGTATTGGACCGCTGGCCAAGAGAAAGACTCGTCCTTTCTTGAATTTCTTGTTGATGCTTCGCCCCTATGCGAAGCATCAGGCTGACAAATCTCTTCGAAAAATACTGTCGAGTGAAATGCTCAAGCCTGAGGTTTTTACTCGTAAAAAGAATATCGATGTAGCTGAGCGATGGGGGCTGGAAATGAAGCATTGGCATTCGCAAGGCAATCATCAGATCGTTGTTGCCTTAGGGGATAAAGCAGAGTGGCTGAATCTTGAACATCAATTGATTGCGCGTTATTTGAAAATCTCCATGCGTGCCTTGCGCCGTTCCAATGAATTGATTGTCCTAAAGGGAATTCAACGGTCTCCCAATCGAACACGCTCCGATTATGAAAAAGCAATTTTAGATGCTTGGAGTGTTGACCCAGACTTCACGGATTACCTTGAATTGCTGAGAAAAGTCATTGCTTTCCGGATGCGTAAGAAAGGTCTGCGTGTAGGTTTGATGGAAAATTTTGAGCAAGAGTGTGTTGAGTTTGAGCTCAATAAAAAGCTCGCCGCTTTTCTCTCAGGCTCTTAAGTCTGTTGTTTCCTCGAGCTGATCTTCGATTTGCCTGGCTAGTGGCTTGTTTCCCTTGCGAACAACTGATTTCCAGTCGCTGATGTCTATCTTGTGGGGATTGTCTCTGAGAAGGCTTCTTTTGATGAATGGAAAATTTTGGTTTTCAATTAATGATTTCCATTCCGCGTGGTAAGTATTCCCATTGGCGTTGTTGCTGTAAATGCTCTCGAGCTTCATACCTTTTTTTTTAAGCAGAACTGGCAGTCCTACCTCGTAATTTTTAACAATGCTGCGCTTGTTGGGCCAGCATTGTATGTTTTCCCAGAAAGACCAGAATTCTGGGCATGATATTGCTCTTTTGTTGAACATCAAGAATGGCGATTGAAGGTGTGGTTCATACATCAGATTGTCGGTTAGCCCAATAATGTCAGCCGTGCATTGATTGAGGCGATTGATCAGATCCTTCAGAGGGCGTACTGGGCCCCAGAAACTGTCGTTGCAAAGGACAAGCTGTTGTCGCTGTTCAATCAGCTGGCGACAGTAACGGATACCAGTCATCCAGCTGCCGTAGTCATAGCCCTCGTTGCACCGGATGATGAGTCCATCGCAGACCTTTTTGAGTGCTCTCAGGTCGCGTGGACGTTGTAAAAGAGCAGGGGTTGCCGCTACAACCTGAACGTGGAAGTGTTGGCGATACTGCTGCAATAAAGTCAGGATGTCTGCCCGAATGGGTGTCTCTGGATTTTGTTCGAACTGCGCAAAGATCAGAGGTGTGCGCTCATCTTTGCCATGATTTGATCGATTCCAGGTGTACAGAATCTGCTCCCGTGCAGCACCGGTGGGTGGCTCAGCTGGCGGGGCAGGCTCGTAGCGGTTCGAATGGTGGTGCAGCAGTGGACTGGTCAGTGGATCCCCCTTCTTGTAAAGCAACTGATGCTTGTGGCGTAGCCGTCCGGACTCGCGTTGATGTCTTGCCCAGGCCTCTCCATAGAGATCTTTCCCACGACTGATCGATTCGTGATGAATGATGTCGGGATGCGGGCTCACCACAATCCGACCACCGGCTTCCCTTAGTCGTAGACAAAGATCCACATCGTTGAAGACGACGGCCAGTTCATCATCAAACCCACCGATGTTGTCAAAGCAATCGGCCTTCACCATCAGACAGGCCGCGGATGCTGCGGAAAACTCCTCCTGGGTTCTCAACGGAACGAGGCTGGCAATGACATCCGTATCGCTCAGATGCTTGCCGGGTTCAAGCACGCAGCGGCGCTCTCCTTTGATCAGCACGACGCCTTGATGCTGAAGACTGCCGTCGGGATATTTCAGCTTTGCACCAACGGCAGCGGTGCTTGGATGGGCAAAGGGGTTGAGCAGATCTTGCAGTACCTCAAAAGAGCACAGCTCGATGTCGTTGTTAAGGAACAGCAGGTAGTTCCCGCGACAGAGTTGCCGCGCACCATTGTTCAATGTTGAGAAGTTGAATGGTGCATCAACTCGCTGACAATGGATATTTGTGTTGGAAGCAGTTATTTGTTTTACCCAGGAATGGGTGTCTTCCTCAGCACTGCCGTTGTCGATCAGAATGATTTCGTATGGAATGGAAGTGCTGGCATTGGCTTGAATCGACTTCACACATTTGCGGGTCAATTCCACACGATCACGGAAGGGAATCAGGATTGATATCAATGTGTCAAGGTCTGGCTTCAGGGTCAGGTCGTGGCTCCCCGGTAACTTGGGGTTTTTACGGACAGCTGCACCACTGACAAGTTGAAGTTGCCCATGGCGTTCTCGAATGGCGTTGATCTGATTCAGTTGCTCTTCATCGAAGGGAGAGCATTCGATCGGCCAGCCCTGTTCCGGTAGAGATGGATTCGTGCTGCTGTATGCCTTCAACAGAGGCTGGTGGCAGTGCCTCACTTCAGGTGCAGTTGCCATGGCTCCCAGCAAAAGGTCTAGGCGGAATGCTTCAAGGCAGCTGTAGCTGTTGCTGAGCACATCTTCTTTGAAAAATGAACACGGCACGGAGATCAAGCCTCCGATGCTGCCTCGGGTAAAGAGTCTCCAGATTGAAAGAGCACAGCGGTACTGACGATGTTCATATCCGCTTTCATCGCTGTGTTTGCGATGGAGAACGATGTCATCGCTGGTCAGCAATGTCTCTGCTGAGGCATCGCGCAAGGTTTCTGTGATGGCATGACGAGCTCCCGCAGCCAACGCATCGGTGCTGTGGCAGATGGTGACCCGATCTGCCTTTGAATCCTTTAAGTCGGACCAGAGCGTGCTGAGGTTCGACAACTGGCAATGAACGACCTCGTCCCAACCGCCCTGAATTGCCAGCTGCTGGGAGCGTTCCGCTGTTCCATCCAGGACCATAAGGACGTCTTTGGCTTGGGTTGGCTGGGGAGCAAATTTTGGCAACCCAGTGGCCCAGTAGCGATCGAATCCGGTGGCTACCGGTTGCGAGTGCTGAAAGCGGAGCCAGCCATCCGCCGCGAAATGTTCCAGGGCTGAAAGGTTGTTCGATCGACAGAATTGCCTCTGCTCTCGATTCAGACCATCGAAATAGGCCCGGATTGGAATTGGTGGAAGATTTCCATACAGTGAACATTCACCATTGAGGATGCTGTTCAGGGTGCCACTGTTCAGCAGTGTGTTGAGATCTCTTAGGTGCCTGTGATGGTGCAGACAAGCGAGCGTATGAATGCCGCTTGTTGCGGGATCCCAGGTCGTCGGTCCAAGGAGGAGGCTGAGTGGCAGGAGTCGAACATCCAATAGATGTTGATCCAAATGGTTATGCAGTGATGACAAGCTTTTCTGGATCAGTCTGGGATCAATTTCCAGCTTTTTCTGACGCTTCAGTAGTCGAGCAATGGTGGCCTCGGACCCTTCACCATTGAGCCAACTCTGGAATTGATGCCGCCATTTCCGGTTGGCGCTCATGACCCAAATTGTTGTTTAGCAATGTGAGTCAGGAGATTTCGACTGAGGTTGTTCTGGTCATGCAGTAAGGATCGGATGCCAGCTTGCTCTTGCAGAATCCGATCGAAATCCTCCTGAATCTGCTGCATGCGAAAGAGATTGGAGTCGGCTTGTTCACGGCTGCATTCCCGCTCAGCGTTCACCTGCCACCAGTCCTCCAGAAGTAGGTCAGCCAATGTTCTTGATTGCAATCGTTGGATGTAATCACTGTCAGGCATCAGACCAAATAGCTCCGCATGTAGTTCAAGATTGAGGTAATGGTTGAGGATCTCAGGTGACTCCTTGATGAGCTGTAGAGCGAGCAAACCAGCGATGGGACTTCCTTCTGGATAGGGAGTCGTGCGCTCGAGGCCAGGCTGCTCGTTTTGAGTCAATCTCAGTAGAGATGTGGTGTCCAAAAAGTTCAATCTCCAACTCGCAGCGCAACGGGCACCTTGTGTTCGGAACTGAGTCAGCTGTTGAAAGATTTGTCGGAGATCCGAGCTTTGGACTGGTGTGTCTTCGTGTGCCCGCCACTGCTCAAGTAGCTGATCCGGAGGGCTGTAGATCACAAGAGTCTCGCTTGGATCTAGCTCCTCGTAGGCAGCCAGCGGTGCAGCTTTGAGCCCAGCTGCTGTGAGCTTGTCCTGCAGTTCTGGCGTGACTTCGATGGCGGAAAACCAGTGCTTCACGGACTCCCGTCACGATTAGTCAGTTTATGGTGAGCAGGAGTCATCGAAGCATGAACCCTGGGATCAGCCTTAACGTATTCGTGGGATCCCCTCAGCTCCTGCGACATTTCCCAGATGGTCCCTGCTTGATCATCGATGCAGATCAGCAGCGTCTTGATCAATTTCGTCTTCAGCATCCGCTTCAGCGGCATGACTTTGCCATTGAGTTGATGCAGGGGGTTGTCGCGACTGAAAACGCCGACGGTTTGACCTGGCATCGTTTCACCGATGCACGTTTCGACGGGCCGTGGCCCTTGTCTGAGTGGATTGACCTGGCACCGAACCTCAGCGAGATCGATCAATGCTCGTTGCGGCCACGACCACTTGCCTCGTTTCTAGATCAATCAGGATTGCTTGGGGATCAGACCCTGAAGATCAAGTTATGGTTGCGCCAGGGGAATCCCACTGAACTTCTCGAAAGCTCTGGTCCATATCTTCAGCGTCTTGATTCGATTCTGTTGCGCTACCCAGCATTGCCCCCAGAACAACAGATTGCTCTTGAAGGTGCTTTGTCACAAGCGGGATTGGTGTTGTCAGAATTTGATGACAACGCCTGGATAAGGCAAAGTCTAACGCTGACTGAGTTGCATCAACCAGCTTTCGTTAATGCCTTGCGCTTGCTGTTTGATGTGTCGGCTTATCGACAACTCAGGCCAGATCTCAGTGAATGGTCGGACTTGGATCTGCTGCAACACTGGTTGGATCAATTTGATTCGGTCTCTTCGGCTGAATCCATGCGGATTATCCGACAAACCATGCCTCGGCAGATTGATCAGATTGCTGACGACGATGTTGTAATGCAAGCACTGTCAAGTTTATTCCCCTGTAGCTTTTATCGCTCTTTGCGGCCGGACCTGGCGCAAATGACGGATCTTGAGCTGATACGTCACTACTGCCGCGTCGGTCGAAGCGAAGGGGTTGAGCTTGCTGAAGGTGTGTTGATGAACCATGTCCTCGAGGCTCTAACCAAAGTGTTCCCCTACGCGATGTATCGGCAGCAATGTCCTGATCTGGTGGATCTTGATGATCGCTCCTTGATCGAGCATTACTGTCGATCGGGAATGCACCAGATGGTTGATCTTTCGGAGCAGGTTGTTGTGCAGCAGGCACAGTCATTCCCAGCTTCTGAGTATGAACAGCTACGTTTTCGTGTGAAGGAGTTGGAGCAGTTGTTGGCGGCCTCAACGGCTCGGATCAATGAGCTTCAACAGACACTTCAAGCGTCTTTGTCTGAAAGTGTTGGCGAATGACGATCTCTGCTTCGGTGATCGCGGCGGATTTAATCAACGATTACATCGATGGCCGTTGGGACCGGATCGATGCCTTGCATCAGAAACAACTTTCGTCAGCAATCAATCGAGATATTCCGTCTGTTCTTGATCTACTGGCTTATTTGTCTCCGGTCCGGGTATTGGCCGACGCTACGCAAACGAGCCCAGGGGGAATAGGAGGCTTCGCTCCATCCCAGCAAGTGCTAATCAGCACCTGCCGTGGGCAACTTCTTCAAGCCCTTGTGTCGTTGTCGATGAGAGATGCTGATCAGGCCAACGCATCGAGCACGGCATTTTGTGCATCGCTGTCGTCTCTGTTGGACGATGCCACTCCGGAGCTGACGAGTCCGCGAGTCGTTCTACGGCTGGTTGGTCCTACCAAGCTTTGCCAATCGTTGCGTTTCTTTCAGCGTGGACGCATCCATCAGCTGGCAGGTGATCTCCCAGGACGGATGACGATGGTGCTGGGAATGCATCGCAGCGGAACCTCTGCGCTCTCTGGAATGTTGCAGGCCGCAGGTTTGCAGGCGCCCAGCGATGTTCTGGGTGCTTCGGCTGGCAATCCCTTGGGGTATTGGGAATCGAGGCGTCTTGTTGGTTTAACGGATCGTTTTCTCAGAAGCTTGGGGTGTTCCTGGTCGCAGCTGTTTCTCGCCCCGCGCTGCTGGGTACACGATGAGACGACCACGGAATGGGTGGCGGAGTATCTCAATGCCATGGCCCAATGTTTCGACAGTCATCAACACATTGTTCTCAAGGATCCCCGGCTCTGTCTGCTGCTGTCTCCTCTGTGTTCGGCCTGGTTTGGAGCGGATGTGGTGGTGGATTACCTACTGATGTTGCGCTCTCCCATTGAAGTCATTTCTTCTCTGACTTCTATCCATCCGATCAGTCTGTTGGATGCCCTCTGCCTCTGGATTGCATCGGTGTTGAATTCTGAGCGTCAGACCAGGCATCTCCCGCGACGTGTAGTCGTCTTCCCAGAGTTGCTCAGTGCACCGCAGGATGTTCTCTCCCGTTGCCGTTCCTTGTGGGGGCCTTCATTTAATGAGATCAACGATGATTCACCGCTTGCCATGATTGATGGCTCTTTGCATCGCCAAAAGGCTCTCCAGGTCAGGGAGCAGGTTCTCTCTCAGGTTCCTCAGCTCGACCATCTGCTGGATTTTGCGGATCTTGTCTATGACGCTGTGATGAATGTCGATCGACACGACGGTCCTGGGCAGTTGGATGGGTTGAACCAGGTGTGGAGCTGGGAACGTGATCAGCTGATTCAATCAGCTTTGGCTTGATTTGTTGCGCAGGTAATAGTGAACTTTACTGGTCTTTCGTTGTTGCTCTCGTAGACCATCTCGGACGTTTTCAAGTTCTTTGTTGATTGTGAAATTCTCATGCGTTCCTGTCAGGTTTGGGTTGTAGAACAGATCAGTTGGAAGTTTTCCCTTGTTGAAAACGTCATATTGATTCAACATAAATGTGATTTCTTTGAGGAAACGCTGCTGCTTTTCGGCCGTATCTTCGGTGCCGCGTGAGATGGATTCATGGTGATACAAACAGGCGTAAGGGGTGAAAAGATTGCGATATCCCCGGCTATGAATGCGTAAGCAGAAATCCACGTCATTGAAGGCAATGCGTAGATCCTTCTCATTCAGTCCGCCCACTTCGTTGTAGATCTGCCGTTCGACCAGTAAGCATGCTGCTGTGACGGCGGACATCTGTTGGGTGTGCATCAGCCTGTCCACATAGCCGGAGCTTGATCGTGGAAAGTACTTGTGAGCATGGCCGGCCACCTCGCCGATGCCGATGATGACTCCACCGTGTTGGATCGTGTCATTGGAGTAGAACAACTTCGCTCCCACGCAGCCAATATCTGGCCTGATGCATTGGGAGACCATCTCCTTGAGCCAGTCTGAGTGAATGGCCTCCACATCATTGTTGATTAAACCGATGATGTCAGCGGTGGACTTCTGTGCTGCATGGTTGTTGATAGCGGAGTAGTTGAACGGTTTGTTGTACGCCCTGATGCGGACCTTGTTGGGGTGATTCCGTTTCAGCTCACGGAAAAACTCATGGGTTTCTGGTTCAATGCTCTGGTTGTCGACAATTGTGATGCTGTAGTGGTCGTAATCAGTGAGCTGCAGGATTGATTTAATGGCGACCTTCAGGATCTCTACTTTGTCCCGTGTTGGGATGATCAACTCCACCGATGGTTGTTGTTCTGGCAAGGGCCATTGGCAGCGAAAACGGTTGGGACCAACGCTGGTGGCGACAGCGGACTCTGCTCCACCGTTTATTTCATGGTTCAGGTACTCCTGGACAGCCCGAAGACCACGTTTGGTTGTGTAATCCTTGCTGCCGGGATCGATGGCTGTGGATGCCTCGTGCATCCGCCAGTGATACAGAACTCTTGGAACATGAACGATCTGCTCGATACCGGAATGTTGGATCACGCGCAGAGCTAAGTCGTGATCCTGGCTCCCCTCCAAACCGATGCGGAACCCACCAACCGAGTGAACGGTTTCGGTGCGATATACCCCGAGATGGGAGATGAAGTTGTAGGCCAGCAGGAGATCAATGTTGAACGACGGCTTGAAGTGAGGTGATGATCGCCGTCCAGATTCGTCAATTTTGTCTTCATCGCTGTAGACAAGATTGGAGCAAGGCCTCAGCTGAAGTTCCCGTGCAATCCAGTACAGCGCGTCATCCGCCAGAACATCGTCGTGGTCCACCAGAGCGATGAACTCTCCGGTAGCCAGGGCCAAGGCGTCATTGCTGGATCGGCAGATGTGGCCGTTTTCTTGCCGGAACGTCAGTTTGATCCGTTCGTCCTGCTCGGCGTACTCCGTCAGGATTTCGCAGACATGGCTCTGACTGGAGCAGTCATCACAGATGCAGAGTTCCCAGTGGGGATAGGACTGAGCACAGATGCTGTCGAGACAGGCGCGCAAGTGATCTGACTTGGTGTTGTATGTGGGAATGAGAATGCTGATGGTTGGCGAATCAGGATTCATCGCCAGCCACGACTTGATTTGTTCGCTGGAGTGTTTCAGCTCCGGCTCAATCAACTCCAGATAATGGGAATACTCAGGATCGGCATTTCGTTCGGATTGTGTTGATGATGTTCTGCTTTTTCTTCGGGGTCTGAGGCGTTTACCGCTGAGCAATTGCTCGAAACGTTGACGCATTTCCACTTTCTGGCGCTCGGAGTCGCTTTTGCTAACGGGAGGAGACTCTGCTGTCCAGTTCGTCCACTGCCGCAGCAGCTGCAGGCTGGCTACTGGATCGCTGGGCAGTACCGACCAGATTGCCTGGAAGGCACCGGGGCTCCTGGTGGGATGGATACGAATGCGGCTGCGCTGTGCGAGTTGCAGTGGCAGTGTCAGACAACCCCCAGGGCTGGCGGTGATGATGCGGAAGCCACTGGCTGATGTGTTGCCTCCGCCGACGGGTTCAATCGAAATGAAGGCCTCATTGTCTGGATCGTCGTTCTCGACGGTGAGGCGCAGGGTGTAGGTCCCGCGGGGGAGCCCCTTGCGAGTGATCAGACAAGCGTCGGAAGCCTCGCTGTGGAAGCGGTCATTGCCCAGATAACGGATGTTGCTGCGCAACCAGTCCTGGGTAAACGACTTCCTGTGAGAGAGATCCAGGCCCATCAGCTGCAGCTGATCCAGCTTTGGTGCTCGAGGTACCAACGAACTGTGGCTTCAATCGCCGTTGAAAAGTCATGCCGGGCCTTCCAGCCCAGTTCGGTTTCAATTCGTCTTGGATCAATGGCGTATCGCCTGTCGTGGCCGGGACGATCTCGAACCAGTTGAATCAGCTGCGCGTGCGGTGCCCCTTCCGGTTTCAGATGGTCCAAGTGGCTGCAAATGCACTCCACCACCTCGCGATTGGTTCGTTCGCCGTAGCCCCCAACGCAATAGCTACGGCCTGACTCCCCTCTGCAAGCCGCCAGCAGGAGGGCATCCACATGATCCTCTACGTACAACCAGTCGCGCACGTTGAGCCCATCGCCATAGAGCGGAATGGCTTCTCCCCCAGCCGCCTTGAGAGTGACCACTGGAATCAGTTTTTCCGGAAATTGCCAGGGGCCGTAGTTGTTGGAGCAGTTGGTTAAAACCACAGGCAAGCCGTAGGTGTGATGCCAAGCGCTCACCAGATGGTCGCTGGCCGCCTTGCTCGATGAATAGGGACTGCGGGGGTCGTAGGGAGTGGTCTCGCAGAATCGCCCTTCCGCTCCCAGTGACCCGAAGACTTCATCCGTGCTGATGTGATGCAGTCGAAACTGGGTTTGGCGTTCGCCGCTGAGACCTTCGTGGTGATCCCGCACAGCCTGCAGAAGGTTGTAGGTGCCGTTCACATTGCTTTCAATGAACACGCCAGGGCCAGCGATCGATCGGTCGACATGGCTCTCAGCCGCCAGATGCATCACCAGATCAGGATCCGCTATCTGAACGGCGTCGCGAACTGCATCGGCATTGGCCAGATCAACCTTCAGAAGTTGGTGCCGATCGGCTTGATCGGATCCAAGGGTGGTCAGCTCCTCCTCAATCGATGTGAGGTCGCTGGCATACCCCATTTTGTCGAGGTTGAACACGACGACGTCGCTTTCCCTCAGCAAGCGACGCACCACCGCGCCCCCGATGAAGCCCGCCCCGCCCGTCACCAGGATGCGTCGGCGTGATCCGACCAAGTCAGCGGCGTTTGGCAGGGAGGCGGTCATGGTTGGGACGTTTGGAAGGGCATTGCGGCTATCGAATTCAGGTCGGGATGCTTGTCAGCACATCTCGCAGGGCCGAGCGCCAGTGCTGGCCATTTCGCTCAAGTGCTTGGCGGGTCTGGTTGCAATCCAGCAGGGAATAGCCAGGCCGTTTTGCGGGGGTGGGGTAGTCCGCCGTGGTGATCGGATTCACTGCGGCGGAATGATCGATCAATCCCAGCTCAACTCCCAATTCACCCACCGCGACGGCCACGTCGTACCAACTGGCGGCTCCGGCATCACTCCAGTGCAGCACCGCTGGAAGCCTGATGCCCTCGCTTCTGCGCTGAATCGTTTGCCAGCAGACGGCGGCCAAATTCAGCGTGCTGCTTGGACATCCCACCTGATCAGCGACCACGCCCAGTGCATTCTTTTCGCGGTGCAACCTCAGCATCGTGAGGGCGAAATTGCGGCCCACCGGCCCAATCACCCAGCTGGTGCGCAGGATGATCCCATTACCTTCGCTCCCAAACGCTGCCTCCACGGCCTCCTCGCCTCTGGCCTTGCTGAGGCCGTAAATGCCCAGAGGGGCTCGGGGCTGATCGGTGCGATACGGGTCGCCTTGTCGACCATTGAAGACAAAGTCGGTGCTCAGCTGCAGCAGCCGACCGCCCTGTTGCATAAGGGCAGCAGAAAAGGCCTCTGGCGCTCCAGCATTCACAGCCTCCGCCAGCTCGGGCTCCGACTCCGCCTTGTCCACTGCCGTATAGGCCCCGACATTCAGCACCCAATCGGGCTGATACTCCTCCACCGCTGCCCGACAGGCAGAGGCATTGGCTAAGTCCAAGGCTTGCTGGCCAGGTCCACCATTGCGGCTGGTGGCTATCAGCTCCAGGCCTTGCGGGGCAGATGCAATCAGCGCCTGTCCTAGCTGGCCAGCACAACCTGTCAGCAACACCTTCATGCGTACACATTCCCTGTTGCAGCTGCTGCCTTGAACCCAGACGCCCCGGCATCTTTGCTCGAAAGGCTCACGTCCGTTCGCTCCAGTCGCGCTAACGGCCAGGCAATCGCGATCTCAGGATCATTCCAAACAATCGCCCGCTCGCAGTTCTTGTTCCAGAAGCCCCGGGCTTTGTACTGCACTTCTGCAACATCGCTCAGGGTTAGAAATCCGTGGGCAAATCCCTCCGGCACCCAGAGTTGAGACTTGTTCTCCGCCGTGAGTTCTGCCCCCACCCACTGGCCAAATGTGGGCGAGCTCTGGCGAATGTCCACCGCTACATCAAAAATTGAGCCGAGGCTGGCGCGCACAAGCTTGGCCTGGGGCTCCGGCGCCAACTGGTAATGCAGCCCGCGCAGAACACCCTGAACCGATCGGGAGTGATTGTCCTGGGAGAACACCACGGCCTCTCCGACAGCATCATCAAACTTGCGCTGATTCCAGCTCTCGTAAAACCAGCCACGGTCGTCACCGAAAGCAGGCGGAGTGATCAGAAGGGGGCCATCGATCACTTGCCCTTGCACCGACCTCAGCTGATCAACCTGCATGACTTGGTACCTCAAGACTGCTCTGCAGGGCTGCATGATCGCTGCTGCTCTCTTCCAGCAGCTGATGGAGATAGGTGCCGTAACCGCTTTTCTTCAGTGGTTGCGCCAGTTTTTCCAGCTGATCGGCATTGATCCAGCCCTGACGCCAGGCCACCTCCTCCGGGCAACCCACCTTGAGGCCCTGCCGGTGCTCCAGGGTGCGGATGTAGCTCGCTGCGTCGTTGAGTGAGTCGCAGGTGCCCGTGTCCAGCCAGGCCATGCCACGACCCATCAGTTCCACCTGCAGGAGACCATCTTCCAGGTACATCTGATTGAGATCGGTGATCTCAAGTTCTCCCCGCGCTGACGGCCTCACCTGACGGGCTCGTTCCACCACGGATGCGTCGTAGAAATACAAACCGGTGACGGCATAACGGCTTTTGGGAACGCTGGGTTTTTCCTCCAGGCTGAGAACCTTGCCGCTTGCATCGAACTCCGCCACGCCATACCGCTCTGGATCGCTGACCGGATAGGCGAAAACCGTGGCGCCTCCATCACGTCCATCACTGCTCACCAGTTGCGGCACCAGATCATGGCCGTGGAAAAGGTTGTCCCCCAGCACCAGTGCTGCGGGGGCTTCGCCGAGAAAGTCCGCGCCGATCAGAAAAGCCTGGGCCAAGCCATCAGGTCTCGGTTGCACCGCATACTCAAGCCTCATTCCCCAGCGGCTGCCGTCTCCAAGTAACCGTTCAAACGCCTCCTGATCGTGGGGCGTGGTGATGATCAGCACCTCGTTGATTCCAGCCAGCATCAAGGTGCTCAGCGGGTAGTAGATCATTGGCTTGTCGTAAACGGGCAGCAATTGCTTGCTCACCGCTTGGGTGATCGGATGGAGCCTGGTGCCGCTGCCTCCGGCAAGGATGATTCCTCTGCGTTTTGACGCTGGCCGCATCCGACAGCTGTTACTGAGGGTTATTCGAACATGAACCCCTCATCAGACCCTAATCAGTGCCAGTCGAGCCACGGCAGGTTCGGGATGATTGCTGCAGTGCTGCGTTGGTAGGCGCTGTAATCCGGATGAAGTGTGAGCAGGATTCGCTCTTCTCGACGGGCTTTCCCCCCCAGAACCAGCACGAGAAGCAGGAACAGCAGCAGATGCAGCAGGCTGCCCACCCCAATCACAACGCCGAGGGAGCACAACAGAACGGCCTGGTACATGGGATGTCTGCAGCGGTTGTAAGCGCCGCTGCAAACGAGTCGGTTGCCTTGTTTCGGTTCCGGGAGCGGAGACAGGCTCGATCCAAGGGAGAGAAAGGCCTGGATTGCCAGGCACAAACCAGCGAACACCAACAAGGCACCCATCAGATTGAGCTGCCAAGGCCAGTTTGAGATGCCCAGTGAAGACGTCTGCGGCCATGCGGGCAGCAGATGGGCGCCAATTAAAAACAACTGGCCCATCAGCCACCATTCGCCGGATCGGTTGTCCAACCATCCACCCCAGCTGAGACCCCAGCCCGAGAACATCACTCCAGCACCACCAATTTCCGAACCTTACGTTGCTCAATCAGGCTGGCCAGCTCCAGCATTTCTTCGCTGTGAATCAACCCCACGCAGCCCAGTGTGCCGCTGTTGCCATTGCGGTTGGCACTGGGATCGAGGTGAATCCCGAGATGGCCGCGACCTGTGGGGAAACGCGGCTCAAGTCCGATCCAGACCGGACCCAGTTCGGCTGGATCTTGGGGGCCGAGAGCTTCCACTGGACCAACGCTGTAGGTACCCGGTGGCAGTGGAGCGCGGCTGCCGGCACGGTGTCGATCAGCGTTCTGCCGGTGGGCTCGTCCTGTGACTGTCTCGAATTCGAGACCGTCAGATCCTGGTGTTTGCAGCTCGAGATTCCAGATCGGATCTCCTGTAAAAGGGAGTCGGCGGTCGGTACGGCTCAGCACCAGCTGTGATGCAGCAACAGGTTGCGATGCAAGGTTCTGGGCTGAGGTCGGTGCCGCTGAAGTGGTGAGGAGCAGAACAAGGCTGAAAAAACGTGCTCCCATATCTCAGCTCGACCACTCAGTCGTTGCGTATCAAAGCTCGTCCTGGATCAGTTGTCGTGCTGTTGCCTCGTCCAGTTCGCTCAGTCCGCAATGGATGTCGAGCTGGGGTTTGAGCAGCTCTGATGCCTTCCGCACCTGCGGGTTGCGAAGCACGGCGGGATGGATCCCCAGTTCCCTCAGCGCAACGTTCATGGCCGCATCCGCCTGTTGGCGGTTGAGGTCACCTTGGTCGATCAGGCAGGTCCCGTTGGCCAGCGTTCCGGCTGCAAAGGCTCGGATGCTGCGAGCCAGTTCAAGACGCGCCACTTTGCGCTCGACCGCGTCCGGCATGGGTTCAGCCAGGGCCTGAACGTTGCTGATGGCACTACAAGCCAACAGCACCATGAGCCAACGGGGCATTCCACCGACACAGCTGCACCAGCTTGCCGCTGACTTCGCTGGTGTGCAGGCTCGCCTCTCAATCAAGTCGCGGATAGCGATCGGCGATGGGATTGCCGGTGAAACGTGCAACCCAGCCTGCGCTGTTGTTGAAGAACCGCAGTGCGCAGAACGAGGGTGCGGATCCCATGTCGAACCAGTGCCTTGTGCCTGCTGGTACGTGGATCAGATCACCTTGCTCGCAGAGGACCAACAGAACTTCCTCGTTGATATGGAGACAGAACAGCCCCTGACCCTCCACGAAGAAGCGGACTTCGTTTTCGGCATGGATGTGTTCCGCCAGGAATTTGCTGCGGAGCGCTGTCCGTTCGGGATGGTCCGGGTGCATGCGGATTGCATCAACCGTGACATAGCCCTCGCTGGTCTGGATTCGGTTGATTTCATCCGCATAGACGCTGAGAATTTCAGCTTGATCGGCCCCTCGCGTCAGGCTTCGGCGGGTCGGCCACTGCTCAAAAGCGATTCCGCGAGCTCTCAGCTCAAGCTGAATGGAAACAGGGTCGTTGCAGATGCGCTGGGGACGAGGCGTCTCCCCCCGGACTGCTTCGCTCTGGTCTGGAAAGATGCTCAAACGACTCATCGACCTGATCCATGAGGGAGCTCTCCGCTGTCCATCATTGACCCCCCGCTCATCGCTGGCCTCACCCTGGTTGGTGTTGGTCCCGGAGATCCGGAACTGATGACTCTGGCGGCGGTCGATGCCATCAAGCAGGCCCAGGTTGTCGCATTTCCGGCTGTGAGTGATGGGGCGGAGAGCATGGCCGCTTCGATCGCAGAGGCATGGATTCGTCCTGAACAGCGTCGACTCCCCCTGGTGTTTCCGATGGTGGAGGCCGCCGACCCCCGGCGCCAGGCATGGCATCAGGCTGCGGCGGCCCTTGCGGCCGAGGTGGAATGTGGCCATGACGTGGTCTTGCTCTGTGAAGGGGATGCATCGCTGTTCGCGACCAGTAGCTATGTGGTTCTGGCTTTGCAGCAGCAATACCCCCGTTGTCCGCTGCGGGTGATTCCCGGCATTACGGCCATTTCGGCGGCGGCGGCGGCAGGCGCCTGGCCCCTGGCTCTTCAGCAGGACCAGCTGCTGGTGATGCCATGTCCAGACCATCACGAGGACCTGATCGCCGCTCTTGCTGATGCGGTCCGTCAGGAACGCGTGTTGGCACTGCTCAAGCTGGGTCGACGCTGGAGCTGGGTTCGTCCTCTTCTGGAGCAGCAGGGTCTGCTGAAGCACACGCTCTTCGCCGAGCGGGTTGGCTGGGCAGATCAAAGGGTTTGCAGGGCGGATCTGCTGCCGGCCGGCCAGCGTCCTTACTTTTCGCTTTTGCAGATCCCTGCGACAGCTGCCTTGTGATCGTGGGAGATGGCCCTCTGCGCAGCAGCCTGATCAATCAATACGACGATCAATCGGTCATCTGGTGGGGCTACGAGCCCGACCAGGCCACACGTATCGCACTCATGCAGGTTGCCGAGGTCTTTGTTCTGCCCAGCCTCGTGGAGGGACTGTCCCTTGCACTGCTCGAAGCGATGGCCTGTGGAACCGCCTGCGTCGCCACCGATGCCGGAGCCGATGGTGAAGTGCTCAATGACGGAGCAGGGATCGTGCTGAGCACCCAGGGAGTCACCTCACAGCTGCGCACCTTGCTGCCGGTGTTGCTGGAACAACCTGTCCTGACCGCTGAACTGGGCCGCAAAGCCCGCAAACGGGCCTTGGCTCGATACACGATCGACCGCAACATCGACGCCATCGAAACTCTTTACGACTCGCTGCTGAGCCAATCTCCGGTTCAGGCAGCTTGAACGCCGGATCAGGCCAGCTCTCGGCTGCGCTCCGCGGCGGCAATCACAGCTTCCATCAGTGCTGAACGCATACCTCCGCGCTCCAGAGCCCGAACGCCAGCAATGGTGGTGCCTCCAGGAGAGGTGACCATGTCCTTCAGCGTGGCCGGATGAAGCTGGCGCTGATCCAACAAGGCCGCCGATCCAGCCAGGGTGCGATGGGCCAGACGATGGGCCAGATCACGGGGCAATCCCGCTGCCACAGCACCATCGGCCATCGCTTCCGCCACAAGAGCGACAAACGCCGGACCGGAGGATGTCAGTGCCAAGAAAGCATCGAGCTTCTCTTCTGGCAGCTGCAAAACCTCTCCAACACCAGAGAAGAGAGCCTGAACCTTTTGGCGTTGAGACGGGGAAATGTTCTCACCCCAAGCCAGGGCCGTCAGCCCCTGACCCACGAGTGCCGGTGTGTTCGGCACAGCACGCACCACCCGATGAGAGGGGAACAACCGCTGCAACCGAGACAGAGTGACCCCTGCGAGGACCGACACCAGAAGAGGGGATCCCTCGACAGCGGGGAAGGACGCTGCTGCAAGCTCAACCTGCTGGGGCTTGATGGCCAACAGCTGCAAAGGCGCCTTCAAGACCTCTGCGGAATCAGCCGACGCAGCGGCATGAATGATGCACCGAGCGAAAACTCCCTGCTTCAAAGCAGCTGCTGATTCCGGGCGACCTACGACAGCAAGCACCTGATCCGGCTCAAGGGAACCGGACGCGAGCAGGGGTTCAATCAGAGCCTGGGCCATGCGGCCCAGGCCGATCACACCGATGGAAGGTGACACTACGGTCGACCTCAGAGGGCTGCAGCGCCCCAAGCAGGCGAGGGAGCTGCCGCGGTATCAGGCTGCTCGGACACATCCATTTCGCGGCTGACCACGGTTGGAGAAGACGCGTCTTCTTGGCTGGTGTTGGTCACCGTGACGCAGCTGGGAGCAAAGAGAAAGATGCTCTCGCCCACACGCTCTTGGTGTCCATCAATGGCGAAGGTGCCCCCGGCAACGAAATCAACGGCCCTTTGCGCCTGATCGGGCTCCATCATCGTGAGGTTAAGGATGACCGTTTTGCGCTCACGCAGGGCCTGAATGGCGCGAGGCATCTCATCAAAGCTGCGGGGTTCCATCAGGTTCACCTCCGCCGCGGCCGAGCTGATGCCAGGCATGCCGATCACATTCGAGCCAGGCAGGCTGTCGCCCAGATCGAAGGGGTTGCTGTCACCAATGGTGGCCAAGGCACCACCGTCGGCCTGGGCCGCCCGCTGGTCTTGCTCCACTTGATCATCGTCGTAGACCAAATCATCCAGATCACCATCGAGATAATCGTCTCCGGCGACGACAGCACGCAGGCGGGAAATGAGCGACACCTTGGAACTCCTCTCAGGCTGAGACATGGCGGGGCTCCCGGAGACAGGGAACACCTATGACCTTGAATAACGTTTCAGCCAATCCTCAGCAAGTCAGCCCATGGCCGGCGCTGACACCGGCCGAGCCCCGAACAGCGCTGACCCCACCCGCAACCAGGTGCTTCCTGCCGCCGTGGCCTCGCGCCAATCACCACTCATCCCCATCGAACAATCCGGCAGTGCCAGTCGATCAGCCAGATCGCGGCATTCGCGGAACAACGCCTGCCGATCGATCGCAAGGCAATCGAGAGGAGCCATGGTCATCAACCCGACAATTCGCACGGCAGGAAGAGTGGAAATCTGCGGCCAGACCGATTGCAGGTGATTGGCGTCAAAACCACCTTTGCTCGGATCGGGCCGCAGCTTGACCTGCAGCAGCACGGACGGAGAAACCTCTTCCTCGGCAGAGATGCGTGAGACGCGCTCGGCCAGTGCCAGGGAGTCGACTGAATGAATCACGGAGAAGGCCTTCACCACGGAGCGGACCTTGTTGCTCTGCAGGCGTCCAATGAAATGCCAATCAATGTCGAGATCCGCCAGATCCGCTTGTTTCGGGAGAGCCTCCTGCAGCCGGCTTTCACCAAAGGCCCGCTGGCCCAGCTGAGCGAGGGCACGAATCGAACTGGATGGATGACCTTTGCTGACAGCAAGAAGCCGGGTTGATGCGGGCAGGTCCTCCCGCAGATGCATCCAGCGATCAGCAAGGGAACTGGTCAAGGCCTAAATGAAGGTCTGGTCAAACAACTGCTTCCAATCCTTGAGATCGGCGGCACCCGAGCGTTGGCAACGTTGCAGATGAACATCGGCATGGTGCCGGGCATCTCCGTAGGGAATCACCTCGAACTGAGCACCCCTGGGCTGCAACGTCACCAGAAAGAACATCCTCTGGGCATACAACGTGGCGTAGACATCTCGCCCTTCACCAGCAGGAGCCACGAGGTAAAGCATCCCAAAGGTGGGGTGATTGAGATAACGCTCTGCAGCCATAAAGGCAATCTCCCTTAAGAAGCACCGTACAGAACGCGCAGCACCACAGTCATCGGCAGCAACAGCGCGGCCAGACCGTTGAGCCAAAGCCTGGCTTGTTCCCTGGGCAGTCGAAAGGATGAAGGATCCAGAACCTGACCACCTCGCGCCACAAGAGCATCAGCACCCTGCTCGGCGCGGAGCAGGATGTTGGCCAACAATCGCTCAGCAACTGCAAGGACGAGACCGAAGGAGGCCTTGAACCCGAGTTGTCGCAGATTGACGGGGCGACCTGCAAGGGATCGCAGAAGGTTTTGAAGTTCCTCCTGTGCCAGGGGAAGAAAACGCAGGGCTAGAAGCAGCTGAAACCCGAGCCTTTCCATGGGGAGACCCAGCCAGAGGAGCGGCTTGAGCAGCCAGGAGAGTGCCCACACCAGATCCTCGGGGGGGGTGCTGAGCAGCACCAGATTGACGCTGTGAATCACTGTGAAAAGCAGCGTTGAGGTGCGCAGGCCCAACAGCAGAGAGGCCCGATCCACCCGAAGCGGGCCGAAACGCAGCACATCCCAGCTCGGCCCTTCGATCGAAGCACCCGGAAGTTCATCGGGAGGGCGCAGGGCCAACGCAGCCGCGGGATCCGTCGCTGGCAGAAACATCGACAGCAAGCCAACGCTGAGAGCCAGCAGGGTGAGAACAGCCAGAGAGCGCCACCAGAGTCGGCGAGGCAGCCCGCTCGCTGCGGTGAGCA
>QCUM01000008.1 GCA_003210735.1 Synechococcus sp. AG-679-D13 | reverse complement strand
CTTCGCCCTACGCCAGAAATGGCAAGTGGCATGGCCCCCGAAAGCGGGACAGATCAGTGGGGGCGTCGGAAGCGAACAGTATCGAGAGGTCACTCCCATTCCTGCACTGATGGGCTGGCCTCTCTCTCAACAAAATCCTGTTTCCCCATCCAGGGTTGGAATATGAACCAACGAGCGAGCTAGGCCGTCTTTCCATCGGGAGGGGCGGCCTTCCTCTTTGGAGCAAGCCAATCATGTCGGGGCATTCGGGCAAAAAGAAAACCCCGCCGAAGGCAGGGGTTCTAAAAACGCTTCTCGGGAGTGTGTCCTTGTTTCCACCCCGTGAGGCGTTTTTTCCTCACCTGATCAATATGGCCCGGACCACTGGAAGCATCAAGGTGACGGGTTCAGAATCTCGACTGACCCTGAGCGTGCTGCCGCTCATCAGCGTCGTGGCCTGGATCAAATTTGGCCTGTGATTTGGGCTGAACAGATGGTCACTGAGCTTCCAACCCACTGCACTGCAATCGATAACGGCGTCAGCAGTAAATCCCTCCCAAGCCGCTGCTCCATGTGGCGATCAAGTCCACTGTGTTTTGTCGCTGATATTGCTTGCACATGAGGAACGATTTCAGCCATCACAGATGTGAGATTCGTTGGTTCATTCGATGGCACGCAAACTGCAGCTTCCGCTCGCGCGTAATTCCAGTGCAACCACCGCTGTTTGGGCAGCAATCACCTTTGCCTGCATTGGAGTCTTAGCAGTGTGGGGAATGTCGAATGCCTATCCGCAGTTCTGAATCAGGAGTGCGTTGGCTGGTTTGCCTTCCTAAGGCGCCCTGAAGCGCCTTCGCACCAACGCCCCTACGCAACCATTTCATGTGGGCTAGGGGCGAATGCTTGATGACTGTGCCCAAGACTGGCCTGGAGCATGATCAGACTTCCGTGATCAATTGATCAGTGGCTTTTTTTAAGGCAAGGGCGATATTTTGATCGTTGTCGGAATGACCAGCGGCTTGAATAAAGTTGAGCGTCACGTTGTTTTGTGCGCCCTCGTTTTTTAACGATTGATAGAATCTCCAAGCAGCTCGTGGCAGGCATACGGAGTCGTTCCTGCCGTGGACGATATGAATTCGATGATTTTTGATGGCACGGATGTTCTCAAGCAACTGACCTCTCTTTAGAAAACACCCATGCAGCATGTAGTGCACCTCAAGCGATGCGAATGGCACCAACTTGTCTGGATTGGATAGGACGCTTCTGACGCGTTCATCATTGCGATACAGGCAGGAAATCGACAGCTCATATCCTGCAAATGCCTTGGCCGCTTCCAGGCGTTGATCAGGGTCGAACAGCCTTTTTTGATAGGCTGCAAGCAGATTTTGTTGGTCCAGATCCCAGTTCTGGCTGGTGTTCTGAATGTAAGACGTGTACTTGCCCCACTCTTCCGGGTAGTGATTGGCTGTTGTTCCGTTTTGGAACAAAGCATCGATTTCATCGGGGAGGGCCGTGAAAATTCCTCGGAGCAGAATCTGCCTGCATCTGTTTGGGTATTGCTCGGCGTAGGCAATGGCCAGTGTTGTCCCCCAGCTGCCTCCCAGAATCAGTTGCCAATGGTCGATCGACAGCTCCTGCCTGAGCAGTTCGATGTCTTCCATCAGATATTGGGTTGAGTTATTCATCAGCGCTCCCTCATAATCATGGCTTGCATTGGGAATACTTTTCCCGGAGCCGCGTTGATCCACTAAGACAACTCTGTAATGCTCTGGATTGAAAAAGCATCGATCACGGGCTGATGTTCCGCCACCAGGGCCTCCATGCAGGAAAAGGGCCGTAGGTCCATCAGGATTGCCGCTTATTTCATAATAAATCTGATGCCCATTCACCTTTAAATAATCAGTTTTGTATGGAGCCGTTTCTGGGTAAAGCCCATTGACAAGCACCTGATCACCCATCGGTTCACAGCCAGAAACACCAATCATGAAACACCAGTCACGAAACATGGTGTTTTTATGGTTGTCCTCGCCGTACACGGGCGAGCAAGCCTCTGGCGTGATCTTCTCTCGGTGCTGCTAAAGGTTGCTTGCTTCGCTAAACCGATTCCATTGGGTGTGGATCGATGGCCAAATTCGTTCTGGTGCTTGTGATTGTTGCGTCGGTGTCGGCGGGTATTGCCTTGGATCGGGCTGGCTGGCGTCATCGCAAGCAGCTCTGGCAACTGCAGGGCGGTGCGATCGGTGTGGTGGCGGGGTACCTGCTGGGCCGCACAAAACTGATCTGATCAGGTTGAGTCGGATCGGGATCGGTATCAGGCGTCACCTCTCGCCACGAACGGCGTTAATGGTTCGTTACAGTCTTGAGGAATTCTTTTGGATCCCATGGACGACGCAAAATTCGGTTTCTCCGCATTTGCTGAGCAGTGGAATGGCCGTCTGGCAATGATGGGCTTCATCATCGGTGTTGGCACTGAGCTCTTCACCGGCCAGGGCATCCTTTCCCAAATCGGCATCGGCTGATTCTGTGAGGAGTACCGAGCCCGACGTTTGGGTACCTGACGATCGTTCTGGCTACATCAAGCTGTTTTGTTTCGGCTTGTTTGTTGCCACGCTTGGATGTGGTGCCAACATTGTTGGTCATTACGTCTGGGACTCGTTTCAGCAACTCACAAACGTTTATTAGTTTGATTGACTACGGATAACCCTTGCCTGGTGCAAGGGTTTTTTTGTGCCTGTTTTCGTTTGAAATGGTTGAAACCGTACGGAACGGTGTGACGGTTGGATACCGCATCTTTCATCATCTGGGCTCGACGTGCCCGTGTTGTTGGAGCCAGCTTTGTGGAGAGGGATTCATGCAGAGGTGACCCTCCTCCGATGGAGATGAACCACCATCGGGAGCTGGAACAATCTCATGCTGATCCTCATCAGTGGGAGCTGTGGGGATCAGTTCCAGTTCACCAAAGCAGTGCAATTTGAAGGTACAGATCAACCGCTTGGTGATTCTGTTTCTTTTGAGTCTGCTGCCCATTCATTCGAGCACTCTCCACAGGGCTCGTTCAGCCAGTATTTCATTGAGCGACCTGAATGAAGGCGGGTTTCTCAGTCGTTGATCCATTAAACGGTTAACGACAGCTGGAATGCACTCAGCCCCCTTTTCGGCAGGATTAGGGGCTGGATCCAGCTGTTGCGCTGTTGAAGCCGGGATGTTTGTTGGCCTTTCTTGAAACATTTGCACTGGCATGGCCCCATGGTGAGGGCCATGTTGTGAGCGAGGGATCTGTGACGGAGACCTCTCCTCTGATGGCTTCAGTGCATATCAGAAGCTGGAAAGTCCTGCTGATCCCCATGCGATCCACTCATGGGGGTCAGTTCCAGCTGCGGAGCTGAAGAATTCTTCTACAGTCGCCGAACTTGGAAGAAGAAATCATGCCTCGCACCGGTCAACGGCAAGAGCGTTTCGCCTCTGCAGTGGAGCAGGCCGAAGGTTTTTATTTCAGGCGTGCGGAACGGCTGAATGGCCGACTGGCCATGGTTGGCTTTGCGGTTGGTGTCGCCACTGAAGCGCTCACCGGTCATTCGCTGATCAATCAGGTGGTTTTCGGGGTTTTGGGTCTTTCGTTCTGAACGGGATCACGTTGCTGTTCTGATCAGGCTGGCTTCAGCAAACATTCGATTGGGCTGTTAGAGAAACCATCAAAAGAAATGGTTTGCAGCGGCTATCGATATTGCTCCGGCATGATTCGATTCATCGGATTTATCTTGTTAGCTTGAAGTTGGAATAGGCATGGAAATGAAGCCTCAACTCGCTGCTGTTGTTGTCTTGTCGCTTCTCGCTGGTTGCAATAACTTGTCTGATGCAGACTATCAAGCCCTGCGATGCGAGATTTGGCGAGAGCAAGATAGCGATCGGCGCAGTGCTCCATACTCAGTTGTTTTGAATAAAAACTATCAATGCTGGAAGGGAAGCATCAGGGCTAGTGGCGTCAATCATGTATGTACTGCTGAAAATGAGCAGAAATGGCTTGAGGAGCTGAACCAGGCCTGTGATCTTCTACTCAACTAACCCTTCTCTCTTGTTGACTGTTGGTCTTCTCCCGCATGCATGTTGATTGCTGGATTGGATGGTGCCTGCTCTCCCTGGATTTTTTCATGGGGCCTATTCATGCTTTTACCGCCAGGAATGTGCTTTTTATTGCAGACGCGTTGTCATGACCCGGATCTAAGCTGAAAACATTGAGAATAGATCGATGACAGACAAGGGGCTTGAGTATCTGCTCAACTTCTGCAAGATCAAAAAGGGGGAAAGGGTTGGTGATTTAGAGGCAGTTAATTTCCAGGTCTACGGCGATGGCAGGCAGATGGAGCATCTGTTGATTGATTGCATTTGCCATAAGTGCAACAGACGAAGTGTTGAATCTCCGTTTCAGATCCCCGCCAGTGTTCTTAACTGGAAAATCACCAAGTACCAAAAAGGTGGTATTACAACTCTGGATTGTGGTTGCTCTTGATCAGTTCAGCTGTTGAATGGAATGCCCACAGCAGCGGCTTTGGCAGCATCTTCAGCTTCTGATCGCAGATAGCGCTTCCTTTGCCCTGATTCCAGGCCCGTCAGTTGAAATCGTTGCCTTGATGTTGTTGCTTGTTGCGTTCGCTCAAGGCCCATCAGCAGTGGATGGATTCCGCGTCGACTCATGCTGTGCTCCTTTGTTTGGTGTGATGTTTGTGCGCTGGCGGTTTGCCCAGGTGCTTTGACCGATTGTCCTTGGCTTTCCTGAAGTGTTCTGTCATCAAGGTCACCAGAATCGACGACCAGCCTCTTTTTTCTTGTTTCTGTCGGGAGATAGATAGCGACAATCAACGCCCCCTGCTTTTCCCTTGCGGGTTTTGTATTGCTCTCAGCCCTCGTCTCGTGGGCATCAGGCTTCCCGACTGATCATCAGCTCAGTGAACCAAGCTGCCGACAGCAGCTATGGCGCTTTGCATTGTTTTTCATGATACTGGTTTTCATGGAACTGCTGCTTGTAAAAACTATCTGATGTAGGACATTTAGATTCAAGGGGTGATGCGAAAGACGTGGTGAATGTGAACTCCAGAGTTGTCATGTCCCTTCCCTGTGTGTGTTGTAAGGCTTTTGCCCCGTGAACACACTGTCGCCCTTTTGTTTCACGATCTCATCCCCCAATTGAGCGATTGTTCAAAGGGGTGTACTCCCCCATGCCAGCGAGTGTCTGACACTCAATTGTTTGATTCTTTCCATGAACAAACCCCCAGAGCCCTCGTGATGATGGGGCTCTGGGGGGACTTGTCCTGAACGTGATTGTTCAGATTTGCTGGGCCGTTCATTCCAGGTGGAAAGACGGCCTAGCTCGCTCGTTTGTGCATGCTTGACCCATCCGTTCAGTGGTTCTGATCGTGAGGGGAGAAGCGTCTGGCAATTGGCACCCTGGGGCCATGGGTCCAGGTGTCGGGCTTGTCTCCTGCGGGGCACCTTGCAGCGGTGCTGAGGAGAATCGACTGATCAGACGGCCATCAGTGTCGTCACAGACGAGCTGCCCACAGTTGGGTGGAAACTGTTGGAGCAGGGGCCAAGAAGTCAGGCTGCTTCTGGAGTCTGCTCGGGTGGAGTGTCGTCCGTCATAGCGCCTCCGATTCGATGAGCACACTCTCGGCAGTTGCCGGGCCCTCGGCAATCAGCCGTCCTGCTCATTGCCTTCTCAGGCCATTTGATCGAGCGTTGAAATGACGTACCCCTTACATGGGGAGCATTTACACCTAGTAATGGATCGCACGCCAATTGCTGTTGTTTATCACTCTCAATAAGACCGCTGTTGGTGCATGATTCGGATGTCGTCCTTGGACGGGATCGACGGGTTCATGCACCCCCCTCACTCGATCGGGAAGTCGAGTGAGGGGAGAACCCTCATCAATTTCGTTTCGACGTAGCTTTTGTTCTCAGCGTTCGCAATACGCCAGCCCACCGGTCTATAAAAAAGGAGACCCGTCCAAGGTTGAGCTAGAGCCCCGGTTCGCCGGGGCTTTTTGCTGGGCGGATCGATGCGGTCTGGGTGATGTTGAGTCGCAGCCAGAGGCCGTGACCCAGTGCCAAGCCGCCTCCCCAGACAAGCTGCTGGCGCAGCAGGCTTGTGATCACATCCGCTCCCATGGCGTGGCCGTCAACAATGACGGGATAAACCAGGGCGATCGTCCCCTGATACAGCAGGAATCCGCCGGTCAGCGCCAGCAGGCTCCACAGAGCGTGTCCGCTCCAGCTGCGCCGCCGGAAGTCAGGTCCCTGGCTGGCAAGAAAGGCCACCGCCACAGTTCCCGCACCCATCACCACCGCCCAGGTGAGCGACAGCTGTTCCAGCGGATATCCCCTCAGCCCAAAGCCTGTGGCCTGGTCGATCAGCCAGATCAGCATTGCAACCGCCACGGCCCGGCGTGGCCGCAGCATCACACCGCTCATCGCTGCAATGGCTGCCAGCGGTGCGTGGGGGGTCACTACAGCGGCCAGTGTTCCAGCGGCCAGCAGCCCAAGCGGCAGCCATCTGTTGGCTTCGATCGCAGCGAAGGCTGATCCAAACTCCGTGGCCTGCTGTTTTGGTGCTGGCTTTGATCCAATCAGCCGCACGTCGAAGCACCGGTTCACGATCTGCAGGCTGATGGTAGAGATGCTGGCTGTGCCTAGAACATTGCCAAGGCTCATCTGCTGAACCATGAAGCTCAACATCACCGCCCTTGTGGGGGTCGCCGCCGGTTCACTCGGTGTCGTGATCGGTGTTCTGATTCCCAAGCCTCTTCAGACCTACGGTCTGGCGGTGGTCACGGGGACCACCCGGCCCGATCCAGCGATGCAGGGGTATGTGGACAAGGTGGATGCTCTGATCGAGCAGTGGGGCTGTGAATACATCGCCCGCGAGCGCAACACGCTGATGATGGAGGGGGATGGTGGCCCGCTCACCGTTGTGATGGCCTGCCCAGGCTCAACGCTTCAGAACGGCATCGATCTCTACAACAGCCCGGAATACCAGGAGCTGGTTGAGCAGCGCAAACCCTTTACCGACTGGGATTTTCGCCTGGTGCAGGGTCGCTTCTAAGGCGGTCTGATCCCAGTCGATTCGCGGCGCCGAACCCTATGCTTCACATTCCTTAAAGAATGCTGAATGGTGTCTGGTGTGGTGATCGCTCTGGTCTGCGCGGCCCTGGCTTTTGGGCTCTGGCTGGTGTTGCGGCAGGTGATCCGCAATCAGAGCTCCCACACCGCACCGGTGCAATCCACTCCCAAAAGCACTGAGGTGGCTGCACCGGCACCGATCGCCAAGGTTGAACAGCCTCCTGTTGTTGAACAGAGCGACGGCCCCTGGGTGTTGGAGCTCATCGATCTTGAGCCCGGTCAGGGAGTGCTGTTCGCTCGCACCAGCCGAGACAAGTGCGCCGACTTTGAAGCCGCGCGCAGCCGGATCACGGAGGACTTCGGCCTCTTCTCCCTCGGCAAGATCAACGTGGACGCCGTGCGCAAAAAAGAGTGCATGGTGATGCTTGTTTCCGATCTGGCGGATCTGGAGACCAATGAGCGAATCCAGCAGGCCCATCGTTATGGGGTGCCGGTGGTGCTGGTCGCCGATCTGCTGGCGGCGCGGCACCGCGATCGCGTTCGGGCCTACCTTTCCCCTGATCGCGCAGCGGATTACCGACAGGCCAGAGGCGCCTTCCAGGCCCATTGGAGCAAAAGCAGCCTTCAGCTCGCTGCAGGCATGCGTTATTTCCTCACCCACTCGAACGCCGGCTGCTCCCTGCTGACGGAAGAAGGCAATCACCTCAATGCCGTGATCGGTCCACGGCTCAGCCTCAAAGGTGAGGTACCGGAGGATCAGTCTGTGGACATGGTTGTGGTGCCCACCCTGCGCACAACGTCCCGAAAGTATCTGCAGGTGATCGAGCGCCAGCGGCCAGTGCTGGTGGTGAAAGCGGAAGACATTCGCAATGCCGCTCTCGGTGATCAGGTGCCGGCCTGGCGTTGGCATGGCGGAGCTTATTTCCAGTACCCGGTACTGGAGCGCAAGGCATGAAGTGGCCCTGTTGAATTTCTTTCAACAGGGAAATTGAGTTGTGCAAAGTTGGCATGAACGCCCCAGATTCGCTGCCGTGCAATGGATTTACGTTTCCACATGTGAAATGTGATCTGCCGCAATGTTTCTCATTCTGATTCTCTTTAGTTTCTTGGAAGTCCTGCTGGTGGAGCCACCCTGGCCTCAGTGGCTAATTCCAAACAAGAGATCGGATTCCTTGCCGCCACCTTTCTTCTCGGCCTTGGTGCCGTGGAGATGATGTTGCACTTGATCGGAGTCTGAAGCTTTTCCATCTCTGACTCCCTCAGGAGCCTGGCTTGCTGGGTTGCCCTTGCGCGGAAGCGTGCTGACGTTGGCTGGAGTCAGTCATTGAACATGGATCTGTTCCTTACAAGCGGATTCAGCAACGTTCATCTTCGTTTCAATCAACCCTCGTTATCGTGATGCCAGCTTGAAACCGTGGATGAAGGCTTTTCGGTCAGCCCTGGCAATGGTTTTGTCGCTCGTGCTGAGTTTTGCCCTGGGGCTGCCGGTTCATGCCTCCACGATGGAGGATTCCGCCAGTAGCGATCTGATTGCCACCATTGAGAAAGCGCGGGATGTGAGGGAAAAGGCCGACATCAAGATCAAGGAAAATCTCAAATTGATGGCGTCCAGTTGTCTGTTCATGAGCGATTCCCTCAAAGAGCTGATGACCCTCGAAAACCAATTTGAGGATCGTCAGATTGAGGACTTCACCGTGGGTGTGCCCGATGCCTACGAACTCGAACTTCTCGACGAGGAATCTCGCAAAATCAAGGATCTTTACCGCCGTTCCCATTGCGACGATCCGGTCATTCTGCGTGAGCAGTTGCGCCAGGTGCATCGCAATGTTGATTTCAATGGTCAACAGATGAATTCCAAGGCTCAGGATCTCTGAACGTCAAGCTGTTTGGGGTAAAAAGCCTGGTCTTCCTCGTGCTTCAGGGAGATCTCTCGACAGCAGGTTGAGATCAATGGCAACGTTTTAGATGCTCAAATGTTGCTCTCTGCCAGGTTTTTGTCGATGCTGACTGTTGTATTGGTTATCTCCGCCAGAAGCGTTTGCAAGCTAAAAATCTGGTTTTGGCCTTAAAAATTTCTCAGTAATTTTGCTGGGATGGATCGCTTCTCCCTAGACACTCTGCTGGGGTCCAACGTGTGGTCGTGGTGGAAGATCAAAGTGTTTCAGCTTCGATCTGATCGGCGATTGGCTGACGCTGAAGCGCTTTTCCTGGAATTTCACCTTCCCACCGAGGATTGTTGAACGGGCTGAGCTGATGTCAGCCCGTCGATGATTGGAGCCTGATCTCAGGCGGCTTTTGCGGTTGGTGTGTCCTGTTGGATCAGCTTCTCGCGGTTGAACATGAACAAGCCGAAGGAGAAGGCAAACGAAAGGGCAAACGTGGCTGGAATGTAGAGGTACCAACGCTTCATTCCGATCCTCATCCCTTCCGCTGCATAGAAGATGAAGGATGCGATGAGAACCAGTGTGAGATCAGCGGCAATGAAGCCCGCAGATGCGTTGGCCCAGACACCGGCGGAAAACAGATTCACGATCTCAATGGGATCGGTGAGCCCAAGCGCTTCTGTTTCCTTGATGAATTTGTAGATGCACAGCCAGGGCCAGCCGATGCCGGCAACGGTGAGAGCTCCGTAAAGGCCGAGGCGCAGTTTCTGCATGAACAGGAAGGAAACGCGCAAATACTCCCACATGGGAACGAACCGGCATGTTTCTTTTCAGACCGGCGGAATAGGTTGTTTCTTGCAGTGAAGCCCGTGGTGCCTCAGCCAGACGCCGACGCCAAACTCAAGCAGGCTCTCGAGCAACTGGAACAGAACAAAGCAGCCGTCGCCGAGGCGATCAATGAGTCGCGCGCTGAACGCAGTCGTGATCAGCCACCGATCGGGGGCGATGCACTGCTGAAGCGGATTGATGAGCTGGCGGCCCAGACATCCCTCGACAGCCAGGACGCCGCGATTCTCTGCCACTGGCCCGATGCTGCATCGATCGGCCAGGCCTGGTTTGCCCTCAAGCACCCCGGACGCTCTGTGCCGAGCCCGATGCTGGTGCTTGATGCCTATCTGGTGGGAGCTCCGCCTTTCCTCAGCAAGGCCCAGCGTGATCAGGTGGGCGACTGGTATCGCAGCAAAGTGTCTGCCAATACCGACTACACCGATGCCGTGACCGGGGCGGCCAAGGCCTTTGTTCTGATCGGTGATCTCAATGCCAGTGCCGCCGGCATGACCTGGCAGACGATCATTCCCGATCTGCTTGAACAGGGCCATGACCTGGATTTCAATGTCACCAAGGAGCAGGTCACGGCCGCAGCAGCCCGCTGGATCGTTGCGGTGGCCGACACCTTCGCGCCACCATCTCTGGACTGAACGGAACCCCGAATGGGTCTGCAGCTGATCTCCGCCGACTTTCTGCATGAGGACGGCATCACCTACCGCATCCGCCGCGACACCCTGGAGCAGGACTTCACCATCGACGAGAAGCGCGATGGTGTCTGGCTCGACTGCGGACTGGATCAGGCGGTGAAGGATCTGAACTTCGCGGAGTTCAAACGTCTGGGGCTGCTGATCAAGCGGATCATGGATGCCGATCAGTGGATCGCCTGAGCCTGCACCAGTAATCCACTCCGTGGCGTTGGGCTGGGAATCAGTTGCAACGACAGATCCTGACCCGGCAGCAGTTCCAGCTTCAGCCTGCTCAGCAAGCCCATCGCCATCAGCCGGATCTCCAGTTGGGCCAGGGCCTTGCCAAGACACACCCGCTGTCCACCACCGAAGGGAAGCAGGGTCTGCTCAAAGGAACCGTCCAGATGTCGCTGGGGCCGGAACGCCGCCAGATCTGTGGCATCGACCGGATGTGACGGCGACAGCACCACCTGAATCACACTGTTCTCAGGCACATCCACCCCCGCCAGCTGCACCGGCCGGAGGCTGCGGCGGAAGAATCCACCCACCGGAGGCGTCAGTCGCATCACCTCCAGCACCGTTGCATCGAGACATGGGCTCGGCAAGCCACCCGCAAGATCGGCCTGCAGCCAGTTCGCCACCTCCGGGTTGAGCAGAAGCGCCCGGAACAGACAGCTCAGGGAGGAGGCTGTGGTTTCGTAGCCAGCGAACAGCAGAAGCAGCAACTGCTCAGCCAGGTCATCGTCATCCAGCGGAATGCCCGCCTCATCCAGCCCGTCGCTGAGCAAATCAAGGCCACCACTGCTCTGATCCCGTTTCACAAGGACGGTTTTCAACCGCTTCAGCAGCCGTTGCCGCGCTGCCATCGCTTTGGCGAAGGGAGTGCCGGGCAGGGCCACAGGGATTGAGAACAGCGCCCTGGTCCAGATTTCGAAATCCTCGAACAGGGCATCGCGGTTCGCCTCATCCAGGCCCAGCACCGTGCTGGCAATCACGGCGAATGCAAACCGACGCATCCGCTCAGCCAGGGGCGTGGCTGTTGCCGCCTCCAGCAGATCGTTGGTCACCTCCTCGATCAGGGCTTTGATGGACGGGGTGTAGCGCTCGAGCGCTGAACTTGAGAACAGCTGCCCCACCACGCGGCGCCGGGCTCTGTGGGCAGGGCCGCTGCGATTGGCCAGGGAGCGGTTGCCGAGCAACTGCCGCACGCTTTCCGGCCACCAGCCCTCAAGGGCATCCCCTTGGCTCAGCAGATCACCAATGGCGTGTTCACCACGGATGAACACAATCCGCTGGGCCAGCAAGCGGGTCTCGAACACATCGCCGTACTGCTCAAATCGTTGCTGGGTGAAGCTCGGATCACCGAAGAAATCAAGTGTTTCCTTCAGGCCGGTCACTGCTCCAGTGCTGGGCAGAGGCGTGCTGGTCATCAACCCTGGGCCCGATCGATCGCAACGCTATCGATCCCTTCGGTCAGGCTGGCATCAGGCGTAATCGATGTCGTCGAGATCGTTGAGTGGAGACGAGAGGAAGGGGCGGTCCTCCCCCGGCTGGTCGTTATCAAAGATGAAATCTCGAAGCTCGGCGCTGGCCTGATAGGTGAGCAGCGGATCGTTCTCGAGCGAAATGCCCCGCATTTCCGGATGACCGGCAACAACGTTGCGTCGGTTTTTCCAGTCGCCGAAACGTTTGTGCAGGCGGCTACCCAGGTGATCGGCTGCGATCACGTTCAGCATCAGGATCAAAACAAATGCTGAGCCTGTGAGAACTGTGTAGGTCGTCAAGGGATTCCTCCCCTGCGTAAGTCCATCCCCTGTCTAGCAACGCATCGTTCTCGCTAGAACAAATCGGTTTCGAGCCGGCCCACTTGCGCGTTCTGGAGTCCGAAGATCTCGACAGGGTGATTGAAATGGCCTGGGAGGACCGAACGCCCTTCGAGGCCATTGCATACCAATTCGGTTTGTCGGAACCAGAGGTGATTCAACTCATGCGCGCTCAGATGAAGGCCTCGTCGTTTCGGATGTGGCGCAAACGGGTCAGCGGCCGCAAGACGAAACATGCCGCCACTTCGACTGCCAATCGTTTTCGCGCCAGCTGCCACAAGTCGTGACGTCCCTTTCCACGAAAAAGGCGGACCCCTCAGCCCGCCCCATCGACGCATTCAGAACCTGTAGGTCCCAATCAAAGTTAAGTGAGATTTGTTACGGAAGCCACTGATTTTATTTCCTGCCCAGGGGGTATTTGATCTCTTCAGCTTCCCCAGCTGAAGCATTAGGTGCAGCGTTTGAATCGCACGATGCTGCGTGTCAGGCCACGCTCGGGCCAGTTGGGCATCACGCGCCAGGGGGTGTGAACGGTGAGCAGCTGGTTATCGCTGATGCTGAAGAAACGGGTCTGCTCAGTGCCCACCCACTCGGGATTCCAGGCAACATCCACCTGCGTGATCCAGCGATTCTCTTCGAGCCTGTAGGTGCCGGTGTAAGCGATCAGGCTGCTTTGCAGAGCGGCACGATCGGCCATGGATTCAGCCGGTTGGCGCCCCTCAGCTGCAAGGGTGAAGGAAAGGCGACCCTCTGGCGTGAAGATCACATAACCGCTGGGATTGTTTCCCATGGGGGTGAAAAAATCGCCATTGGTTTTCACCTCAACCTGGTAGCTCAGCAGTTGCCATGCCCCATGAATGTTGCCTGTGTTGACGCTGCTTGGTGGTTGAACCGAAGGGAGTGTCAACGTCCAAGTTCAGAAGAACGGCAACCTAACGATGCTGGTTCCAAAAGGGATTAATTGAGCCTGATGGAAGCTTGATCTGTCATGACCCATCACTCCGCCGGTAACAACAGCGACGGGTTGGGTTGTTGTTGCTCAGGACGAACAGCTGTAATGCGAAACGCCGCCGGCATTGAAGAATTCACGGGGCTTCAGCTGATCCATTCGCTCTGCCTGATCATTGGGCGGAGTGGCATAGGGAGAGAGGAACACCTTCTGCAGGTCTGCGATCAGGCTGTAGTCCCCTTGTTCGGCCTGCTGATAGGCCGGCGCCACCAACCACTCCCTCCAGGTGATAGCTGGATTCACCTGTGCCATGGCTTCCGCGGCCGCATTGAGCGAACCCTGCGCACTCAGAACGCCTCGCCAGCGCTGCAGCCAGCTCTCCCAGCGTGACTTCAGTTCGTCTGGACAGGGCAGATAAAAGCTGTCCTGCAGTTCTGCAACGGTCTCGGGAATCGAGCCGAGGCTCCGGAAGGTCTTGCAGTAGTCCGCTCGGGAGGACATCAACAGCTGCAGCAGCTCCTGCAACAGCTCGTCGTTGTGCTGGTTCAGGCCCAGCTTGGCGGCCCACATCGCATTCATCTGGTCCTGCATCGCGGCAGGGAAGCCCTCTCGCAGTGCATCGAGTTCAGTTCTGGCGTCCTCGTGATCGGTCAGCAGCTCACGAAGAGCGCTCCAGAACATCCGGTAGTTGGCTTCTGCCGCCTGAGGTTGGTTGAAGAAGCAGAAGTGCTCGCCGCCACCGGTCCATGGTTGAAACCGCGGGTCGAACAATTCACAGAAGCCGAAGGGGCCGTAATCCAGGGTGTAGCCGCCGGCGGCGCAGTTATCGCTGTTGAAGTTGCCCTGGCAGTAGCCCACCCGCATCCAGCCGGCCACCAGCGCGGTGAGTCGTCCTCGGAACAATCGTGCAAGCTCCACGACTTGCTCCGCAAACGGCAGCGCAGGATCGATCTCATCGCGGTAGTTGCGATCGATCAGGTGCTCAACGATCAGAGTCAATTCCTCCATCGCCTGTGGATGGGCTTTGGCGCGCACGCGCCGGGCGAACAGTTCGATCTGCCCCACCCTCAGGAATGAAGGGGCCACCCGGGTGCTGATCGCCGCCGCGTTCTCCGCCATCACATCCGGCTCAAAGCTGCGCGAGTTCTCCGAGTACCAGGGACGGCGCACCTTTTCCTGATGCGACACATACAGCGTCAGCGAACGAGAGCTGGGAACCCCAAGGGCCTGCATGAACTCCTGGGCCAGAAATTCCCGCACGCTGGAACGCAGCACGGCACGCCCATCGGCACCGCGGCAATAGGGGGTGGGGCCACCGCCTTTGAGCTGCATCTCCCAGCGCCGTCCAAGGAAGACCCCCTCAAACACCGACATCGCCCGGCCATCGCCGTAGCCGTTGCCGGTTCCGAAGGGACACTGCTGGATGTATTCCGTCCCATAGATCGAGAGGGCGTAGCCGGTGGCCCAGCCCCAGGGACGCATCGCGTCTGTGGCCACGCTGATATCTCCTGAAAACATCCCCTGGAAGGAAGGATCGCGGGCGAGTTCATCGTTCAGCCCCAGCTCTGCGAAGAGGGTCTGGCTGTGGGCCACGTACTGCGATTGCGGGATCGGTGTCGGCCGTACCGGCACGTAATGACCTGAAAACACCGGTCGAGGACGGTGATCCATGCCGTCGTCCGTGGCATCCGGATCAGCGCGCAGGGCTTTCAGCAGCGAATAATCCGCCTGGGCAGCGAAGGAAGGAAAGGTTGAAATGGCCATCGCCGTTCAGTTGAAGCTTTCGATGCGATAAACGTGTTGCCGCAGGGTTGGTCCGTCGCTGACCCGAGGGTTGTCTCCGGCTGGAACGAAACTCGTCGACCACATATAGATATCGGCATCGGGATTTGTCCCCCGAAAAATCAGATTCACCTGCTGGCCTGGCTCGATCGGCGGCTCCAGTCGGATGGTCAACTCATCGCCCTTGTCAGAAACGCTGGCGGTAGCCAATCCCGTTTCACCTTTTTTGCGCATGCCGTAGTTGCCCAGATACAGCTCCGGTTGCTTTCTGCCCCAGTTCCAGGGCTCGGTGTTGCCGATCTGATACAAAATCACCTCCTGCAAAGCCGTACCAGCGTTGTCGGGAACAACAACGCTGATGGTGGTGCGGTTGCGTTGGTTTTCGGTGGAGGCGGGGTTGTGCAGGGAAACCGCGGTTGGTGGTGATCGAAAAAAGGCCCTTTCTTCGGCTTCTGAGCTGGGGCCTACCAACAGAGCGGCAGCCGAGAGCAGAGATGCAACGATCCGATTCAAAGGCCTCACACGTGTCATTCCAACGCTACGCAGGTTGATCGAAGCTTGCCATTCTGTTGCATCCATCACGATGGGTGTTGGGTGCAGCTCCTAACTTTCGCTGGATGATGGACAGGTTGGAATGTCAATGGAACGTGCATATTTCGAACGAATTGCGCATGCCTACAGCGCTCCGGATCAAGAGCAATATCTGCGTCATGTCGCGGAGGCGGATGCACTCTTGCGTCAGCACAGAGAGCGAAGCGTTCTCGGGACCATTCAATTCTCGAAGACCATCGAATCTGCAGAACAACGGAAGAAGATGGATTGACCCTTTGTTGGGCACCCAGGAGATCAACGTTGATAGGCATTCAGTGTTTTAAATAAAATCAGTTAATGGGCATGTGTTTAACAGGCCAAAAATGCTTGCGTCTATTTTCTTATTTCAGCGCTGATTTTTATGCTCTGCAGGTGCCGGTTCTTGAGTACAACCTTTACCGTTTGTCGGCTCAGTTCGGAGAGCACCCTTTGGGTAAAACTCAGGTGATAACGCTTTGAGTGGATTGTCGCTGTCTTGTTGCGAAGGAATGCTTGCCTTATGTTGTGTTTGTGATTACAACTTGATTGTCGAAACTTTTTTCAAAAGTGTTTAAATCAGTTGTTCCGCTGGCGATTGCGGCTCCAGTATTCCTTCTCGGAATCAATGCTGTTGATGCCAAGCCGGCTTTGATGTCAGAGACGATCGAGGCTTCTGAGGTGAAGGCGGCTCAGGATGCATGGTGTGCAGCCCTGATATCAATCAGCAAGGCACACACCGAGGGTGGTCTCGCCAAGTCCAAGCCATTGGCTTCTGGTGTGATTGATGCTGCTTATGGATATCAATTTGGTCCTGTCGCCTTCAAGCCCACCTGGGCGAAGGGTTCAACAACATTCCGTGAAACCAGTGCCGGTGCCCTTTCGTATTTTGTGGGTGGGGACCCAGCATTCAAGGATTCAGGCTTCGCGATTGGAACCCCTGGTTCAAACCGGAGCCCCTGGGTGAAATGCAAGCCAGAGATCTTTGTGATTCAAAGTTTTGGAAGCACTGCCAACGCTATGGGCTGGGTCCATATTGAAGCGGCTGATGGATCCAAGAGTACGGTTGATAAAACATTTGGATATCTGCGCGATGATAATGGCAATCTTCGCATTATTGTTCATCACTCTTCCAAGCCATTTGTCTCGAATTGATTATCGGGTTGCCCTTGGTTGATCTGTGTCGTTCATAAGTGGTCGAATTAATTTGGCCACTTTTTCCTTTCGGTAGTGGCGTTAGAAGGTATTGATGTCGTCCTCCTGTTTCATTCGTCCAATGAATCAGCCCCCAGATCCCTTCTGATGAAGGGATCTGGGGGCATGAAACCCATCCGTTTAGGACAGACGTGTGGAGACCGTTTTTTCCCGATGGAAGAAACGGCCTACCTCGTTCGTTTGTGCATGTCGCAAACCATTGATTCAGTGATGCTGAGGCCGTGAAGCGTTGTGCCTAATCGAACGTCAGTGAACTGAACGAAAGCTGCGAAGCATCCAACTGGAGGTACACCTGAAGCCAATGTCTCGAACAGACCGGCCTGTTCTCCTGATGCACGTTTTGTCGGTGCAAATGGAGGGTCGATTGGCGTGGCGGACCTGTGCGTGCCTACCAAAGGACCAAAACTCGTCTGCTTGAGCCTGTTGGAGCAAGTGCCTGAAGTCAGCTTGCTTCTGCTTTGGACTCAGGTGGAGTGTCTGCCGTCATGGGCTCCTCCGATCTCGATAGACACACTCTCGTCACTGGCCAGGCCGGTGGCAATCGGTGTTAAGGCGCATTGCCGAAGAGGCGGAGGCCTAAGAAAATGGAGTTGACGTGCTTGTCGACAGAACAAGTCGTCATCCTGCTTGTGTCATCGGGATCACACGAATAGAGACCTTTCCTTTCCTGATCAGCGTCTCTGTGGGATCCTTCCAGCATGGATGAGTCAAGAATTTTCGAAATTCCAACTTGGTTTGGTGGTGAATCTGGGCAACGCAAGCGCTATCTGCGCTCCCTCGAGCAAGATCTGATTTCTGAACTGGGCCCGAATTGGCGGGAAAAAATCCAGTCCAAGGAATCTGCAGCCTGATGATTGATAGATGCCTTGATGGGCATCGGTTTCACGAATCAATCATGCATGCATGCATGCGGCAGAACTTCAAATCAACTTCAAGTTTTTACCGCTGTTCTGCAGGGGGTGATCCCTCCCATTAGGGCTTGATCAAGGACCTGGGCGGCACTGCTGACCATCACAGTGCAACTCACACTGTGGATCGCGATTTCCGTAGTGCCAGGGACGCCGCATCGCCCAATACTCATCCACAAGCCCAAGCAAAGATCCCGCCCAACGGCGCAGAAGGATTCGTATGTTCATGACTTCAAGCTGGCAGCGGGGCCACGGGATGGCAATGGCCGGGGTTGTGCATGGGCATTGCGCTCGATTTGTCGACGAAGCGTGGTGCAGCTCAGACAAAGGCAGGGTTCGTCGTCATGAATGGAGCTGTGCAGTGTCAGGAGTCTCCGCTCGCGCTGCTGAGTGACCATGGAATTGAACCGTGCTGACCTTGTTGTCTCCTGAACGATGGCGATCAGCCAGATGTCAATGAATAAAAGTTATGGATTGTTGTTGTTCATAGCCCATGCCTGATTGGCATCAACGATCACTGAGTTGATTGTCTTTGGTAGTGATCACTTCGTTTTTATATTTGCTTCACAGTAGCGGCTGCAGGAGTGATCAATCTGTCCTCAGTTCCAGCAATCTCCGATGCTCAGCCCCCGGACGCGGTTGATGCTCAAAGACATTGTCTTGCGATTGTCCAGCGGTGACCCTGTGAGTCTGAATGAGCGGATCCTGGTTCAGAAGCACGCCAGTCGAAACCCCACGGTGTGGAGCTGGTTGCGTGAAGCACAGGGCCATCTTGAAGCAGGCGGACACTCCTACAGCTAGCTGCGGGGAACTGACAGCTCACCGCTTTTCTTTTAAAACTGCCCAAGATCTCCAAGCACCCATGCGCAAGCTGCTCCTGGCTCTGATGCCCCTGGTTCTGGCTCCCTCTGCAGCTTTCGCTCAGAAGGAAATTCCCAAAGCCCAAGGTTTCGACCAGTGCCCCGCCGGTTATGTGAACACCCTTGGCACCACCTGTGTCTCGCCGGTGTATTACGAAGTGGCTCCCACCAATGGTGATGCTTGCCAGGCGGGCTGGATGAACATCGGTGCTGGTTATTGCAAGAAGAAGAAGGGGCCTCTGGGAGTGCTCTGATCCACGGGCAGTTGCATCGGCGACAATGACGCCTTAGATCGCGCCGGTTCTCGATGAAGTGGGAGTACACCCAGTTGCGTTTCGTACCCCGCGGAAAATCCTGGACCGGTGAGATCGAAGAACTTTGGCTCGACGACCGTCAGTTGATCTCGCGAAGTCACCCCCAACGTGATGTGACCCTGGTTGGCTTGATGAACGAGCTCGGTGATCAGGGCTGGGAATTGGTGACCTACGCCCAGCCCTTCACCGGTTATCACGGTGGTTGTTACACGTTCAAGAGAGAGCTTTGAATACTCGGCTTGGTTATTGGCTTGTCAGAGCTTCTCTCGCCAGACCTTGAGTCGCTCCAGGGCCGTCACCAGATCTGGGCAGGTTGAACAGCGGTTGCCATTGCAGGCTCGGTAAAGAGGTCCATCAAGTCCTTGAAACTGCTGAACAGTGTCTCCGTCGCGGGTGGTCACGATCGTTGCGTTCGCCATGCCAATCCTCCAGAACTGTTGTCACTCCGTCCTATCCAGCGTCTTCGATTCGCTGTACTCCTCACGGATTGAGCGTATGCCGCAGCGGTGCATCAGGCAATTCAACCTTTGCCGTGCGTAAAGCCGACAGAACTGCTTGGCGATGTGAGAAAGTACATGTAGTCCCCATTTGAGAAAGTTTTTTGACCATCTTCATTGGAAATCTCTCCTGGGACGCTGAGAGAGAAGACCTCATCCATCTGTTCGGTGAATACGGCGAGGTGAGCAAGTGCTCCATGCCGTTGGATCGCGAGACAGGTCGTAAGCGGGGTTTTGCCTTCGTCGACCTGGCTGATGAGCAGGCTGAAACAGCTGCCATCAACGATCTTCAGAACGTGGAGTGGATGGGTCGCGCCATCACTGTGCGGAAAGCTGAGCCACGCCGTTGATCTCCTGAGGCTGGTCCACTGATTTTGACTGTCGCCATCATTCTTTTGCTGGCGGCAGCTGCTTCTAGTGCCGGTCTGCTCATTTTGCAGATCGGCCTGTTGCGTGTTTTCGCTGTGGCACCCCAGCTCAAAGTTCAGGCAGCCAACTCAGAGCTCCCCGACACATCGCTCACCGTTGTCGTTCCGGCGTACAACGAAGAGGTGAACATTGCGGCTTGTCTGCAGAGTGTCCTCGACAGCACTCCGCCATGCACGGATTGGTCCGTCTTGGTGGTTGACGATGCGTCCACCGATGCCACCGCGGAGATTGCGCATCAAACGGCTTTGGATCATTCAGAGATCTGCTCGGTCCTCCAGGCCGGCTCTCGCCCACAAGGCGAGCGCTGGGTCGGCAAGAACTGGGCCTGCTGTCGCGCGATGGAACAGGTCACCAGCAAATGGGTGTTGTTCATCGATGCAGACGTTCGTTTGCGGCCAGATGCGCTCAGACGAGCTCTTGGGCAGGCGATCGAGGAAAGCGCCGACCTGTTCAGCCTGGCTCCTCGATTGGAGTGTGGCTGTCTGGCGGAATGGATGGTTCAACCGATCATGGCCAGCTTGCTTGGGCTTGGCTTCCCGATTGAGGCCACGAATGACCCGAATTCCGAGGTGGCGTTTGCGGCTGGACCGTTCATGTTGTTTTCCAGCGAGGCCTATGCCGCGATCGGGGGGCACAGGCAGCTGGCCGCGGAAGTCGTGGAGGATCTGGCTCTGGCGCGTCTGATCAAGTCGGGTGGATATCGACTGAGCTACCAGCTAGGTCTGGACGCCGTGATGCTGCGCATGTACCAGGATCTGCCGGCACTCTGGGAAGGTTGGACCAAGAACTGGTTGATTGGTCTGGATCGAGATGTTCTGCGGGCTCTGGGCGCTTCAGGGGTAGTTCTGCAGATGTTCACTGTTCCCTGGCTGGTCCTCCCCACCGCCCTTGTGTTGCTTCTGCTGCTCCCGGAACTGGGGGTGTGGTGGCGTTGGTCGCTGGGTCTGGCTTGTGTTGCGTTGTTGCAGCAGTGGCTCTTGCGCTGGTGGAACCTCAGACGTTTTGATCTGCCGATGCGGCACTGGTGGCTGATGGGAGCTGGTGGGCTGTTGGTCGGTTTGATCGGACCTGTTTCGGTGTGGCGCACGCTCACCGGTCGCGGCTGGACCTGGAAAGGGCGCTCTTTGGCTGGGTGAGCTCGCGGCGGACGCAAACACTGTTTATTTTTGTAAAGCAGTGATCAGGGGCCCTGCGCCCCCGCAATCGAATGACAACTCAATTGCTACTGATCTTCTTCGGAACAACGGCGGCAGCATCGTTGGCCTTGTGGACGTTCCGCATTGCTCAGGCTGATCCCACGGCCTGAATCGTTTCCAAGCCTTGGTAAAGTCCTATTGACTTTCAGCGCTGAGATGTGAGTACGCATTAAATTCTCCTCAGATGAAGGGATGAAGATGCGAACGTTTTCTCAGGCCAAACGAGCCAACACCATTGTGTTGGGCGTTTCTTGTCTCGGGATTGCTTGCGCAGTTCTCTCCGCTCTTGTCATTGCCGCAGAGCGCATCTGACAGTTTTTGTTTAAGCAGCCACTGCTCCTCTCGGGCACGCGTGAAGTTTCAAGCCCTATCTCCCTCGAGCATCCAGGCGTGGGACGTAAACGTCTGGCTTGAGTCTTACTCTTGCCGCAGCTTGTGACAGGTCCGTGGTGCTCTTTGCCTTCGCTGGTCTGCTCTCGGCGCTGTCGTTCCTGCCAGGGTCTGAACAGGCTTTGTTTCGTGAGTTGAACCAGGAGCTGGGCGCCATGTGTCAGCAGCCTCCCGAGCAGGCGCTCAGGGTTTGTCGTTTGCATTCGCGGTTGCTCCGCTAGCGGCCACTGGCCTTTTTTTCAGCCTTTCCACGTCTCCTGAACGTGATGATCGAGCCCTCTGCTTCATCTCCCTTCACGGGATTGATGTGGAGAAGTGGAAGTTTTGTCTGTGTCCGCTGACCGGATTTCTACGGTTCGAGTGGATGTTCATAGGAGTGACCGATGCGTCCCAGGCCGATGACAGGCGAGGGGCTGGCCCATGCTCTGCCCTCTTGCATCAACTGGCGTTGGATTCACCAGCGCACCGATGGTTTGTTCCAGGCCCATATGCGTCGCAATGGCCGGGATCTGGAACTTGGCGTCTTCCCCTCGGCAGTGGAAGCCAATGCTGCGGTTGTCGAGGCTCTCCGCTTGCAGAACCATGGATGAGACCACTGTCCGAATCAGCAAGGCTCCTGTCTGCCAGGTGCCGCCGCGGCCCCGCGTTCTGCAGGCGCTGTTGTGCCTGGCCTGGCGACATCCCCGATCGGAGCGGCCTTCCTGGCTTGAGGCTGAGGTTGGCGCATCACTCGCAGATCCACAAAACTGAGTCATGCATGTCTGCTTAGGTTGGTTGGATGGGTGATGGATCGACCTCCGACCAACTGGAGCAGGATCTCAGGGATGCCCGGGATCGGGGGCGGTGGTTGTCCGATGAGGAGCAACGCAGCGTTGACCAACAACGCGAGCAGCAGGATCTTGAGCAGCAAAAGCTTCGTGATCGCCGTAGGCGCCTGATGGTGCTGACCGGTGTCTGCATCCTTCTCCCTCCGTTCTGGCCTCTGGCTTTTGTCCTGAGTTTTTATCTGCTGTTTCCAGCAACAGTGGCCCGCATCGGAATCGTTGCCGGCGTTGTGATGGTTGCGGCTGCTCTTTCAACCATTGCTTTGCTGGTGGCAGTCACGACGTTCCTGATCGGTCTGCTCGGCTGAACAGATTGTTGGCTCCCTGTGAGATTTATTTTTATTTGTACATCGGTTATGGGGTGAACATCTGAGGGTCACCTGCCGTCGGATTGTGAAGGTGTTTTTGTCGCTTGATGGCAATGAATCTGATGGGTCGCGTCGTCGAGACTCCCATGGGGTCAACGATTGATTCAGTGCGAGGTGGTGGGTATTGGGTCTGTGATCGCGACCGCAACTGTCGTGAAATCACCGGCCTCTGGGAGGCGGAGGAATATGTTCGCGAGCGAGAACGTGGGTTGGCTGCGGATTCAGTCTTCCGCCCCACCTGAGCCATCGTCCAATCCCCGTCGAACCAGCGTCTGAGTCAACCAGAGCAGGCCGAGGAAAAGGGCGGCGCAGAGGATCAGAACCATGGTGATTGGATAAGGGCTGAGGGCTGGCGCCCCAACGCATCCTGATCAGGGACTGGTCCGCGAAGGAAGCTTCCGTTCGTTACGTTGTGTAAACAGCGCTTGCTTCTCCATGGGCTTTTGTTTCGGAGTTGTCGGTTGTGGCTACGTCGGTTCCGCGGTGGCTGCTCATTTGCGGGGCCTGGGGAACGAGATCACCGGCACGGTGACGAACCCTGCTCGACTCGGAGAGCTCTGCGAGCTGGTGGATCACCCCCGCATTTACAAAGCGGGCCAATCGGGATCCGATCCTGCTTTCCTTGATCATCTGGATGGCCTGCTGATCTCAATGGCCCCCAGCGGTTCCAGTTTTGATGAAGCCGAGTACCGCTCTGTATTTGCTGCAGGCGTTTCCGATCTGATTCAGGCGGTGCAACAACGCCGACGCCAGAGCCCGCTACACGTCACCTACCTCAGCAGTGCAGGCGTCTATGGCGATCAGGGCGGTGCGATCTGCCATGAGCAGACACCCCCTGATGAAAACTCCCCAATCAATGCGTTGCTGTTGGAGGCGGAACGCAGTGTTCTGAGCCTGAACTCCGACGTCATTCAGGCCTGCGTGCTTCGTCTCGGTGGGATTTATGGGCCCGGACAAGACATCGCCTCCTTCATCCGAAGTGCCTCCGGCAACCTTGTCGCCAAGAACGGATCCCACATCAATGCCTGGATTCACCGCGATGACATTGTTCGCGGTGTTGAGTTCGCCTTCTCAAAGCGACTGAAGGGAGTTTTTAACCTGGTGGATGATCTTCAGCTCAGTCGACGTGAACTGTCCAATGCCCTCTGTGATGATGAGGGACTGGCTCCGGTGATCTGGGAAAACCACGATCGGCCTGGCGCGCGGGTGTTCAACGCCCGAGTGAGCAACTCTCGCCTCAGGCAGATGGGATTCAACCCCTTGATCAGCTCAATGTTGGAGTCATTGCCTGTTGGTTGAAGTTGGCGACCACGTTCTGTTTCATGGTTGTTCAAGTGGAAGGATCTGAGTTCGCTCCCTCATCTGTTCAGTGATTCATCCGCTCGAACTCTTGCAGAGAGTCCGGCAACGTCTTCCATGGGCGTCCAAATGGAGCCAGGCCGCACCCGGTGTTGACCTGGCTCCCGAACAGGACTGGTTGCTGGAGCCTGCCCGGCTTGATGAAGCCCAGGCCTTGTTTCCCCATCTTTCGGAGGAAGAGGCTCTGCTGCGTTATCAGCGCTTCCGATTGGGCATGCGCTGGAATCGTTGACATTTCCGTTGATTTTGTATCGACGCGAACAATTCCCTTGGGCAGGTTCCGGCATAACACGGTCAATTCATTCACGTTCTCTTGGATCTGATCGCTCAGCCCCTGGATCGCCCCGGACTGTTCCAGCTGCGAGTGAACAGCATCCATGGAGTTCTCTGGCTGCAGACCCATTTCCCATGTGAAGAATGGGGAACCCTGTTGGGTGATCAATCCTGTTTCGGCTCTGATTGCATCAACGACTTGCTATCAGACGCCCAGGTCGCAGGCCTCCAGGTGTTTCAGCCTGCTGTTGTTGAGTCGTGAGGATTGCTGAATTTCATTTTCAGCGTATTTATGTAAACGTCGGTTGAGCATTGCCACGGCTTCCCTGATCCTGTTCCTACAACTGGGTTGTCGAACGGTTAGATGCTGTGACGGACGAATTTTGTTTTGAACTAGCGGCTTCTTTGGCCGTGATGTTGATGGAAATGAAAGCTGAGCTCGATGATTTTGCTGAGATGACCCATTTGGAACCGGAGATTGAACTTGAAGGAGTTCACTGAAACTCAAATTCAGTCTCTGAAATGTTCAGAATCAGCTTTCCGCATAACGCAAGGCTTTAAGTCCCATCACAAGATGGGTGCGGAAACTGCCAAGTGCCATGACCTGCTTCGGGGTGCGCGATTCGCTGACGGCGTCACCCTGCTGATCGATCCACTGCAGTAATTCTCTGGTCTGGTCCGCCCAGGCGCTCAGAGCAGCTCGAAGCAATTCGTCTTCGTCGATGTCCTGACCCCCAATCTGCTGTCGAGAGCTGCGCCCGCCGTGCATTGCAGCCTTCAGCAAGGCACTCAGCTGGTGATGGCTCAGCGCGTCGGGGACGGAGGGATCTTGGCCAGCGTGTTCAGGGTCGATGCTTAAGCAAATCTAAAGGGCTTGCATTGACCGTAGTCCGGGTGTCCTCCTTTTCGCCACCCGTGCTGATGCCTAACTGCGGTGATGATCCGGATCGACAGGGCGTCCCTGCACTGCCAGGGCTAAACGTCTTGCCAGCAGTAAGGCTGGATAGAGCTGATGGGCGCGTCCCTCATTGCGGAAGACCTGTTGAAGAACTTGCAGCAGCGCATCGCTCGGGTTCATCCGACGGTTGAGCTCGGCAATTGCTGCGCTGCCGTGCCAGATCCTGTCTCCCTCCAGCAGCATCGCTCCTTTGGCCAGTCGATAGCCGCGTCCTGCCAGCTCAGCCCGCAGGGCATGATCAGCTCGCCCGTCACGGATTTTCAGGTCGGGAAGGCCTCCCTGAAGTTCTGCGCGTTGCGCAAAGGAACTGCAGAACGGGCAGCCGCCGTCGTAGACGAGGGTCAATGTCATCGTCGAATTGTGCCGTGCAAGCACTGACCGCTGCGTTGCTGGCTTTGATTCTGTTTCTGGTTCCTCAGATTCCTGCCGCTGCAGACTGGATCTGTGATGGTGATCGGTTGCAGGTTGAACCGTTCCGAGGGGCTGTTGATCCCACGGGATTGTCTGATTCCATTCCCAACACCCTTGGCGACACCCTGCCCGGTGATGGCGTGTTGTTGACCTGGCGCGACATCACGCTTCAGTTACCGCGAACCAATAACGCCGGCACACCCAGTTACACCGATGGTCGCTGGTGGTGGCGGGAAGACGATCCAGAGCAGCCGGAATTCTTCGAACGCCGTGGCTCGATCATCCGCCACAGTTGTGAACCACTGGGCTGAAGGTCAGCGGGTCCGTTTCCGCCGATCCGCTTTGCGTGTGCCTCCGTAGCGGTACCCCTCCTGGAGACGAATCTTCGCCCAGCAGCTCGGGCAGACGAAGATCCATCCTTCGCATTGATCACTGCTGACGCGGTACTGCAAAGGCCCCTGGATCTCACAGCAATCGCAGTTCACCGCTGGCGGTATGCAATGAAACGCCCCATGGCCTCATAAAAACCGTCCTGGAGTTGGTTTTCCACACTCCCATGAGGAGTTATGGAATCCGGTGTTCGTTTCAATGCTTTTCCTTCTCTTCCTGCCCCCATCACCGCATGGCGGGTCCGGATTCGTCAAAGAAGATGCTTGGTCCAATTGTGTTGGTTGTTTGACCGAAAATATTGAGTGATTGAAAGTGTTTTGGGCGAAGCTGGTCCGATCGGCTAGAGCTTGCCTCTTCGTTTTTCAGCGGGAGACGGGTTTTCCGCTGGAAGAATTCAAATCACGGTTGCCGTGGTTGGTCTGCCATGACAGGCCTGTGGAAAAGCTGTTGAGAAAGTGAGCAAGACGCCGGATTCGGCCTGGATCTCAGGCTTCAGATCAATCCCTCAGGCTCCGTTTGCCGTTTGTGTTGCTGCTCGCAACGCGGCCATCTCATGGGCGGTTCGTCCTGGTTCGATCTCCTCGGGGTGGAGGTTGAAATGGTCATGCCAGGCCGTATAGCTCGCCTGTTGCTGATGGCTCAGGGCTGGAGGGTCATCGGCGTCGGTGAAGAAGATTCCTGCATCGAGGCTGTCGTTTCCAGAGGTTTCGTTTGCAGTGGCCATCAGCCGGCTCTGCTCAAGCCGCTTCAGCCGGGTTTCCAGCGCAAGCAGTCTCCGCTCCAGTTCGCCTTCTTGGTCCGCCAGCTGCTGCAGCAGGTTTTGCAGCGGCTTGGCAAGACTGATCTTGATCCGCTGTTTGCCCCTTTTCATCGGTCTCCGACTGACTCAGGAGAGCCAGAATCCTCCGTGCATCAGCGTTGTCAACATTCGATCCCGCTCATCGGTGGCGGGGTGTTCTCTACGGGCACTGTTCTGGATGGGAGGCGTCCACCAGTCGCGGAGCCGGGCAAGAGGTGACTGTCTGCGGGGCCAGGGACAAGAGGTCATGGCATAGCTGGATCCTTTGTTTCAGTGCAGCGCTCCATTCGCGCTTCGGCATGGGTTGTTTCACTCAATTTCCGGCAGGGCTTCGAAATCCTGCGATCGTGGTTCCGAGATGTCGTGCAGCCATGCAGCCATCAGATGCTGTGGTCCCAATGACGGCTTTGGTGGTTGATGCCGATGGTCGGTTGACCTATATGGGCGAGGACGGCCGCCGCCGCGTGATTGTCGGCGACCAGGATCTTCTGCGTCGAGTGCAGCAGATTCAAGATCAGAGCTGGGATCTGGAGGGTGGTTGCGGGATCTGATTCGCATGGGTTGACACGGTAGTACAAACGCACTAGAACAGGAGTATCAGTTGGCTTGTTCATGTCCTCAAGTTCTCCCTACGCCACGTTCTGCGCTGATGCATGGATGCGTGAGTCGCTGATCCGTCCTCGCAAGTCGCTGCCGGCTGATCGTTCCATCACCGTGTCGAGTCGCTCCTCCTCCTGCCGGCGCCGATCGTTGGCCGCTCCTCCTCCGGTTCAAGGGGAGCTGTTCCTTTTTCCTGTCGTTGTCGCCTGCTGAGTTTTCATGAGCATCGAGGCCATCTCCACCTGCCCTGAAGAGCTCGATGTCAGTTCCTTCCCCTGGGCATACAGCGGATGTGCGTCGGCCGGTTCGAAAGCATTACCGCTTCGGTTGAAACATCCTTTACTTCTGCCAATGTGATCACTGGATTTTTCTAAGCTCTTCATGCTGCTGTTCGCTTCCCAAACGGCTGCCCGCGGTCCTTCCGTTGTTCTTCCCGCACTTCTGATCACCGGGCTCCTGTTCGCTGCTTCACAGGCTTTCGTCCCGAAAGGCGACGATAAGGACTGAGTAATTTGGTTGTGGAGGCCTGGTTAAAGGCATAAAAAAGCGGGGGTCCTTCCCCCGCTGCTGTTTGGCTCGAGCCATGTGGGTTGATCAATACATCCCGTAGCTGACGCCGCGATAGCGCAGCTCTCTTCCCTTGGTGGCTTGCTGATCTCCGCCGATGGAGTCGTAGGCAACACCACGATAACGACGTTCGGTTTTGCCCTGTTCACCCATGGGCGTGTGGGTGAGGTCGGTGTAATCAGGGTTGCGGAAGGCTTTTGCCATCTGCAGGCGAGCCAGCTGGAGGGCCCGGTTTTTTGTGGTCCGGGCTTTGATCAGTTGAAGTGCGTTCATGGGTTCACTTCTTCAGCGCCCGTGCCCCCGTTGCTTGGCGCGGGTCTGACTGCAACTTCGTGTCCGAAGTTCAACGTCCTTGCATCCTAGCTTATTTCTGTAGCAACAGCTACCAAATTGGGGTCGGTCCGTCTCCGGGCTGTTGTCAGCATGGAGCCATGAGTGCAGCCCTGCCCGTCCTCTGCATCTGCGGCCCCTCTGCTGCCGGCAAGACCACGTTTGCGCTCGCTTTGGCAGAAGCTCTGCGTCAAGGCGGTCATCAACCACTCTTGATCACCTGCGATAACTACTACCGCCAGGGCTGGCACCCCCATCCCAGATTTGGCTTCGACACCCTGGCTGCCATTGATGAGGAGGCTCTGCGTCGCGATGTCTCTTCAGCGCGTTACGGCCAGGCAGACATGCTGAGGCAGTACGACATGCGCACTCGCCTGGTCACCTGTCATCCAGTGACAACGTCCTACGACATGGTTCTGCTTGAGGGTGCCTATGGACCTCAATTGCTGCAGGATTTTCCGCTGGCTGGGCTGTTGTATGTGGAGACCCCGCTTCTGTTGCGTCTTTGGCGTCGTCTGAAACGCGACGTTCGTGAACGGCAGCGTTCACCCCTTTATGTGATTCGACAGATGTTGCTGCAGATGCTGCCGGGAGAGCGACGCTTCATTGTTCCCCTCAGGGGCCGAGCAGACGCCATTATTCGAGACGGTAACTGCGATCTAGAGGATATTCTCAGCAGAATCTGTTGACCATGATTAACCGCTGATGACTTGATCGATGCACGCCATGTCGGTCTTGGCGGCGACGGCAAGATCAAAATGGGTTAGGGCGATGATGAGTTCTCCGGCTTCGGCGATATGAAGCTGGTCGATGGCGGCAAGGGTGAAGACAGACTGCGCCTTGGTACTGGTGTCTATTCAGTCACTAAGAAGGGCAGCAAGTACCGGCTCGCGAAAGGGAACGGCAGCTTGGATATCAAAAACTTTGAGCAGGTAGGTTCCTTCTGGACCCGTGATGATGAGTTCGTTGATTTCGGTTCCAATAAAGATCAGTTCGGAATGGTCATTGACCAGCACAGCGTGACGTTCATCTGATCCCGCACTGAAGCGAAGTATCCCCGTCAGCCAGGCGGGGTTTTTGTAGACAGAAGTAGCATTCCGTAAACCCGTGTCCCCAGCCGTGGGGACATTCACTCGATTGAGGGATGTGCCCGCACCACGCTCCCGGCGATGGTGTGTCTCCAACAGCTGATCCTGTCTGAAAAGGAATTGGCTATTTCTCAACCATATCGATTCCTATATGACTCCAGGATTTCCAAAAGTTCCTCAGGTTTCTTTCCATAACCTTCACCCAGTGAACGCATCTGGTCATCAGTCTTCATCCAGAAGCTCAAAAACTTCGCCTTGCTTTTGGTTTTGCCTGGTCCTATTTGTACCGTCATGATTTCAAAGCGGTTAATGTCACTCCAGCGATAATGAAACTTTCGAAATATCACCTGATGCCGTATGCCATCTGGGCCTATTTTTACCCAGCTACTACCAGGCCAAAGTGTCAATACGGACCAAAAAATCACTAAACTGAATATCACGCAGAGGATCTGTCCAAACAATGTTCCAGTGATGGTTACACCCCTAAACGTGAGGATCTCGTCACCTCCTATTAGGTAAATCCCCAGTGCAATACATCCGATGCTGACCAGTAATGTTAATGCCCAGTAGATTTTACTGGGACAAAGAGTCATGGATTCTGGTAGTAATTCCTGTCGATTCACAACCCTTAGTTTGCTCCTAATAGCTGCTCATAACGCTAGGGAGGATTCCCTATTCCATCTACCACCAATGAAAGTCTACTAAAGGGACCAAGGACCCAGAGTGATCTTTGGCTCGATTGAGGGATGTGGTCGCGCCGTGCTTCAGCGACGTTGTGTTCACAAGGTGAGAGCCTCACACACCAAAAGGATCATGTTCTCCATTGCCGTCATCGCAGCAGTGATAGCTGCCACAGAAATGGCAATCGAACTTCTGAATCACATCGATCAAAAACAAGTCGCTGCCAGAACTAGAAGCTTGAGAAAGACTCAAATATTTTGAACACCTCCATGTTCAGTACCCCCCGTCAGCAATGGCGGGGTTTTTGCTTGAAGCGTCCGCTTTTTCATTGCCGCACGTCCACGCATATTTTTCTTTCTTCAGAGCATTTAGTTCTGTTGCGAAACGACGGACAATCCGTAGGTTATTAAGCCTATTTAATGAACTTGAGTAACAAAAGCGTGCAAGGATAGGCAAATCGCAAGGCTTCTAAATGTTGAGTCTTCAGATTCCCTTTAGATTTCTCATGGCTTTGATTCTGGGCTCGGCCCTTTTTCCGATGGCACAGACAGCAAAAGATGCCGTGCTCTTGGGAGGCACATTTTTAGTAGGTCTTGGAGCGATTGAAGTTGTCTTGAGGTTTGGCGGCCTCTAAGTCAATTGTTGAGTTTGAGGAAACTCAATCCCTGGCCGTTGTGCCGGGGTTTTTTATTGCTCTGGGGTCTTGTCGTCACTGGCTTACGCGTCAGCCGGGTCGGCAGAATGGAGGAGCAGCATTTGCCCCATGGCCGAGAAGAGCACCGCTAAGAAAGCTCGCAAGCCATACGACACCATCCGTCGCCACAACCACCCCGGCTCGGCGATCCATGCGTCCGCTCCGCTGACTTGGTGATTCCTGGAATGAACAAGCGGATCGAAGATCCCCAGCCCTGATCAGCGCCTCCTGATGGCTCGAATCATCTGGCAGCCTTAGGGGGAGGGCACAGTGCCGGGCGTGATCGAGGTTTGGTCAGGCAGCGTTGACCACCTTGGCAAAAGCGGCCATAACCATGATCGCGATGACCACGGTGCCACCAAAAAAGGCGATGTTCGGATGACGATTCAAGTAAGGCAGTCCTAATAGTCCGTGGACCCTATCGACTGAATTCAGATCCTGATTCTCAAGCCTCAGGGATAACACTCCCTTCCTTGTCCGAGAAGCGCACAGCCCAAAGCTCTTCGTTGGTCATCAGACCATTCTCATCGAGCAATTCTGGATGAATGGTTTTGAGACCTGTTCGGTCGCTCGGCGAGATGGATGCAGAAGCAGAGGACAAGCGCATCATCCGAAACGCCTGCAGAAGCAAGAACGTCAAGACGGCGGCGTAAGCGAGAGGGAAAAGACCAGAGATCACAGACCGCGCGACTTGATGTGAAGAAATGTTAACCATGAGACCTCTTCCGCGGTTGGTTGGTCGATTTCATCGCGCTAGCCCCTGGGAAGGATGTGGGTCACAAGGTCGGCGTTGACCCAGCGGATCACGCCGGTGTCCACATCAGCGATCTGAAAGAGGTTGTGGATTTTCGGGTTGCGGGCACCTCCTCCGCGATGGATCACCCGCCCCATCCACCAATCCCGATCGTGCCTTTCCCCGGTCTGGACGTCGTGCCGCACGATCACCGTCATCCCTGGAACAACATCCAGAAAAATCGGCCTTTTCTCCCTTTCGTCCTTGGGCGGCCTGTAGTTCCCGTGGTCGACCGACACAGCAAACTGGCTGGCTAGTTCGTATGTACTAGCACTCTCTGCGTACGGTCCGCCAATGGTCGACCACGTCTGCGTATGCATCAGCCGATCAACGTACGCTCGGAACCTCTAAGTCAACTGCAATAACTGGCTTTAGCCGCTGATGAGCAGCGGCCGAAAGAGCGACGCTTCATTGCTCCCCTCAGGCACCGCGCAAACCATGTCATTGATGGCCAGAGCCCCGACATGGAGACTGTTCAGCAGATTTTGGACTGATCCTGTTCTCATCTTGGGAGATGGCCAAGCCGAGATGAGACTGATTGAAAGGGGGATGGTTCGATTGTTGAGACGACCCTGCCCTGATCAGATGTTGGGGTTGCTTGCTTGGCAGTTCACTTCAGTGGGCCTGCACACCTCTCCCATCCCATCGACTTGAGAGAGTTCCATTTCTGGAGAGCCTCAGCGCGACTCATCAGCTGACTGCCCTGGGGGATTGGGTCATCCGGTGGTCGCCAATGAAAGGAATGCATCATGATTAATTCATTTTGATCTCCATCTTTGTGGTTGGCGAACTGGCAAAACTGTTTTTGCACTTCATTTTTTAGCCAGGCACCCTCAGATTTGTAAGAAAGATCTTCAGTGATGATTTTTCTCCAATAACACTTTTTCCTTGAAGGATTTTTGGCGGTTGGTTGTTATCGCTTGGTCCTCGGACCGAAGTTCCCTCTCACTATGAACCATCATGCCGCTTTGATGCATGCGTTCAGTGGCTCGTGACGGCGACTGACTAGCTCTTCTTAAGAAATAAATTGTCTTTCATTTAAATGTCAGCCGAGGCAGCACTTAACAACTTCAGCCCCGCAGGGTTGCGTTTGAATCATGGAATGAATTGGAACTCGTAAGTTCATTGGCCCGGCTGATCGCTGTTTGTTCTGTATCAGGTTTGGTTCGCTTCTTCAATCGATCTTCAGAGAGCGTTCTGCATCCTTGAAACCAGCTGCTGCGGTTGTGCTGTTAATCCACCCAAGACAAGACCCAACTGATTGGAGTGGCCGAATCACGAGCGTGCGGCTACCAACCCTTCAGATCCCGTGTTGCCCCATGGCTTCTTACACCATCAGCTTTGAGAACGGCGCAAGCTTTTCCTGCAACGACGACGTTTACATCCTGGATGCGGCCGAAGAAGCCGGTGTTGATCTCCCCTATTCCTGTCGCGCTGGTGCCTGCTCCACCTGTGCCGGTAAGGTCACCAGCGGTTCTGTGGATCAGACCGATCAGAGCTTTCTTGATGATGATCAGATCAATCAGGGATTTGCTCTCCTCTGCGTCAGCTATCCGATCAGTGACTGCACCATCCGAGGGCATGCAGAAGAGGAGTTGACCTGATTCAGGCTTTGCGCGTGATCACAGGGTTGCGACGGTTGGGATAGAGCTCGCGGCACATGTTGCAGGTTCGACCGTCGCATCCGCGGGCGCTGCAAAATTCGCGGCCCCAGAAAATGATCTGGAGGTGCAGCCGGTTCCACTCCTCCCGTGGGAAGAGGGCCTTGAGGTCCCTCTCTGTCTGCACCACGCTCTCCCCACGACTCAGCCCCCAGCGTTGGGCCAATCGATGGATGTGGGTGTCCACCGGAAAAGCCGGCACGCCGAAGGCCTGAGCCATCACCACGCTGGCGGTCTTGTGCCCCACACCGGGCAGCGCTTCGAGCTCTTCAAAGCTTGCTGGTACCTCGCCGGCATGGCGCTCCAGTAACAGCTGGGCCAGTCGTCGAACGTTTTTGGCTTTGGTTTTGGCCAGGCCCAGTTGGCGAATGGTGGCCAGGATTTCCGATTCGTCCAGGCTTGCCATGGTCACCGGGTCCGGTCCAATCCGGAACAGGTCCGGGGTGACTTCGTTCACCTTCTTGTCAGTGCACTGGGCGCTGAGCAGAACCGCGATCAGCAGAGTGAAGGAGTCGTTGTGATCAAGCGGCACCGGCGTTTCGGGGTACTGCGCGTTGAGCCGTTCCATCACCCGCTCAGCCCTTTCGTTCTTGCGCATGGCGGCGGTGTGGGATGGCTCGATGCAGACCGAAATTAGGAAATTTCGTGGCTCCAGGAACCACCCCGTTCTCGTTGGAACCGTGCCGGGGAGGCGCTGCAGGGTTGCGCCACGACACAATGAAGTCAATCTTGTTTCACTTCGGGAGGCCGAGGCAGATCTGATGCGGATCGAGGCTGACCAGCTTTGCGTTGATTACAACGGCACCGTCGCTCTTTACGACGCCAGCCTCAGGTTGCCTGAGGGTTGTATCTGCGGTCTTGTCGGCATGAACGGTGCCGGTAAGTCAACTCTGTTCAAGGCGCTCACAGGGTTTGTGCGGCCCTCGCGCGGTTGGATCCGGATCAATGGGGCCACGGTGACTCAGGCGCAGCGGCAGCAGGCTGTGGCGTATGTGCCCCAGAGCGAGGGCGTGGATTGCCAGTTTCCAGTCTCTGTCTGGGATGTGGTGATGATGGGCCGATACGGCGCCATGAATCCACTGCGGATTCCCCGCAACAGTGATCGCGTGGCAGTTCGGGATGCTCTTCAACGGGTGGAGCTGCTGGATCTGCGCAACTGCCCGATCGGAACCCTTTCCGGTGGCCAGCGTAAACGCACGTTTCTGGCACGGGCGATAGCTCAGCGGGCGGATGTGCTGCTGCTGGATGAACCGTTCAATGGCGTGGATGTGCGCACCGAAAAGTTGATGGCACAGCTGTTCCTGAAATTCCGTGATGAGGGGCGCACGATCCTGATTTCCACGCACGACCTCAGCCATGTGCGCGAGTTCTGTGATCTCGTTGTGTTGATCAACAAAACCGTTCTGGCCTACGGCGAAACTTCGGAAGTGTTCACCTCCGAAAATCTCGCCCTCACCTTCGGCGGATTGCCACCCGATCTGCTGACTGGCAACAGTTCACCGGAGAGCTCACTCTGAGCCTTTCTGCATGATTCGGTTCAGCACCTGCTGTTTGATCAGGGCTCGGTCCCGCTCCACATAGATCTCAGCCCAATGGGTGGGTTTGTCCTTGGCTTGAATGGTCGCCACGTCATGTTGAAGAGCTTCGACCAGGTCATCCACGAAAGCTTCAGGGTCGTCGCCGAAGCTCTGGTGAAGCGCCAAAGCCTTGTCAAGCTTGCGGATCAGGCGTGTCGCTCGCGACATGTAGGGCTCATAACTCAGGGGCGATATTGATGGAGCCAGCTGCGGCTGACAAGATTCATTCGGGCTCGCTGACAGGCAAACGCAGTCCGGTGGTCTCCTGAAACTGCTTGAGCAAAGTGGCCAGGGAGAGGTTGGTTTGTCCCTCCCGTTCCCCGATCAGATTCACTTCTTCCACCTCGATCGGTTGCACCGTGTCGCTGAGCATGGTCAGCAAAGGCTCCAGCTTTTGCAGCAGGAACAGGCGTTTGGCGTCATCACCGGATTGCTTGAGCGACTCCACCAGCTCCCGCAGTCCTTCCGCCTGGGATCGACCCTGCTCAACGATCGTGGCGGCCTGACCCTTCGCCGCCGCCATCATTGTTTTGCATTCCGACTCCGCTGGAGCAATCACATCGGCCTGAAGCTGTTCGGTGACCTGTTTGATCCGTTCCTGTTGTACAGGGATCTCCGCTTCGGCTCTGGCCAGCTCTGCACCCACCTTCGCTTGCACTTCTGCCACCAGTGCATCGCGGCGGGTGAGGGCATCCTTCACACGTTTTTCCGCTTCCGCTGTCGCAATGGCCAGCTCCTTATCGAGGCGACGCAGTGATGTGATCCGCTCGTTTTCTGACTGCTTCACGGATGACTGCGACTTGGCTTCAGCTTCAGCGATCCGTGAGTCGCGCTTGAGCTCCACCAGCTGCTTGCGACCGATGGAATCCAGATAGCGAACGTCATCGGAGATGTTCTGGATTTGGAGCGTGTCGAGAACCAGCCCCAGTTTCTGGAGGTCGTCCTCAGCCTCCTCGAGCAGGGTGCGGGCAAAAGTCACCTTGTCTTCATTGAGTTGTTCCGGGGTAAGGCTGGCCATCACGCCGCGGAGATTGCCTTCAAGGGTTTCCTTGGCGATGTGTCGGATCTCGTCCTGCTCCTTGCCGATCAGCCGTTCAATCGCGTTGTGGATGCCGGGTTCGTCACCGGAGATCTTGATGTTGGCGACGCCGGAGACGTTGAGCGGAATCCCTCCTTTCGAATAAGCGTTCTCAACACGCAGGTCGATGGTCATGTTGCTGAGGTCGAGTCGCGTGACCTCCTCAAGCACAGGAATGCGCAGGGCGCTGCCGCCTCGCACCGTGCGGTAGCCAACCTGCTGGCCGGATCCGATGCGTCGACGCAGGCCGGAGAAGATCAACACCTCACTGGGTTGGCAGATGTAATACAGCTGCCGCAGAAGAGCCACGAAGGCCCATGCACCGGCGGCACCTGTCAGACCAATGGCAATGAACATCAGTGATCTCCTTTAGACGACAAGGTGGCCAGCAGGTCGATCCCGAGGATCTCCTTCACCTGCTGGAAGAATTGGCGAACCACAACGTGGTTCAGGGCAACGAGGCTTGCCAGGCTGGTGGCGTCGTTGCCATCGAGGCTTGTGACCCGCTTCAGGGTGAGTCGCCCCGGCAGGCGGGTGGCCTGCTCCAGCACCATCTCGATCTGCTGCAGCAGAAAAACAAGTTCAGCTGTGCTGCCGGCTTCATCCCAGACCTGGGTGAGCAGGTCGTTCACCAGCGCACTCGCTTTCACATCTTCCGCCGTTGCGGCTGCTTCACCACGGGCGCGCAATTCCTGCGCCTTCTGGTTGGCCTCTGCAGGGAGGACCTGATCGGCCTGCAGCCGCAGCCTTTCCAGGTCAGCCCTCACTTTCTGCAGCTTCTGTTCCGCGCGTGCGCGAGCCTCCAGCTCAGCGGCGGCGGTTCGCTCCTCCTCAGATCGCGCCTGCTTCTCCATCTGCGCGACTTTTGTTCGAACGGCGTTGTCCTTCTCGACAACATCCGTTTCAGCCTCGGTGCGCACGACCTCTGCCACTTCTTCCATTTCTGCCTCGATGCGCTCGGCCTGGCCAATGGCTTCGGCTTCGGCAATCTCGGCATCACGCACGATCTGAGCCACCCGCCGGCGGCTGATCGAATTGAGATAGTCGACGTCGTCGGAAACGCTCTGGATTTTCAGGGTGTCCAGCTGTAATCCCAGGCGGCGAAGGTCCTGTCCAACGTCTTCGGCGATCTGTTCGGCGAAGCGAAGCCTGTCTTCATTCACCTGCTCCGGTGTCAGCTGGGCCAGAACACTGCGCAGGTTGCCTTCCAGGTTCTCCTTGGCCACCTGAACGATCTCCTTCGAATCCCGACCGAGGAACCGTTCGATGGCGTTGTTGCGCACCGCTGGATCGGTGCTCACCTTCACGTTGGCGATGGCCTGAATGTTCAGGGGTGTCCCGCCCCGGGAGTAGGCGTTGTTCACTTCCACCAGCACCGGCAGCAGGGTCACATCCATCCGCCGTGCTGTTTCCAGGATCGGTTTGACGAAAGTCCAGCCGCCATTGGCGACGACGCGGTAGCCCTTCATGCCCTGATCTCCCTGGTTGCTTTGCGAACCGGTGACCACCAGCAATTCATTGGGCCGGCAGATGCGGATCATCCAGCGGCTGATCAGGTTCAGGGCCACAAGGACGACGAACAGCGTCGCCACGCCTCCGATAACCGCCTCACTCTGATTGCGGTTGGATGGAAGGAATGCCGGTGGGCCTGCCTGAACCTGGACTCGAGCTTGAGCGCTCATCGTGTCCTTTCAACGATGCCTTTCCCATAGCCGGGATTCAGACGGCTGTCATCAGATCGTTTGGTCCACTGGTTCGACGCTCAGCGTGTTGCTATCGGCGGCGATCACAACGATGCGGGTGCCCTTCGGCAACGCTCTGCCGTCGCTGCTCCGGGAGGGTCTGCGGATCAGGCTGCCCCGGGCGGTCAGTTCCACGAAGCCACGTCCGCCAGCTTCGATCGCCAGGGAAACCTGCCCCTCTCTGCCTACGAGATCGTCGCTGCGCACCAGGCTGTCGGTGTCCTGACGCCCGAGCATGCGCAGGAGTCTGGATGCGGCCCATCCCATCAGCGTCCCCATCACCAGGGCCACGAGGCTCGGTGGCAACAAGGACCCTTCAGGACTGAGCAGCAGCATCAGAACACCACAAAGGCCGAACCCGGTCAGCCCGAAGGACCAGAACGGTGTGCTGAACAGAAGGGAGAGGTAACCCCCCTCACCGTCAAACCCACCCTCGTTGTCGAGGGACAGGCTGATCAGGATGCCGCCGGCCAGAAGACAGACGAGATAGGCGATGAGCATGGCGACAAATGTTCAGTTGGGCTGTAAACGCTTGGCAAGTTCTTCGGTCAGCTTCTGCACCGCTTCGCGGCGGTTGCCTCGATAGTCGTCCAGCCGGTCCGCCACCAGCAGTGGTTCAGCAAGGTGGAACTCAACCCGCTGGGGACCCAGGCTGGGTCGGCCCGCCCAGGGGCGATCCTCGATCCAGCCGATCGCTTCCTCCACCAGCAGCAGCATCTCGGCCAGACGGTCGAAGTCCGGGGCATCGCTCACGTAGTGACCGCTGACGCTGGTGAAGTGTTCCACCAGGCGCATGCGTGTTAATTCCAGATCGGCCTCCCGGGCTTCCCAGTCCGCAAGGCTGCGGTCCAGGGGAGACAGCTGTTCCAGCCCTTCCCTGTAGATCCGATCCCAGGCGGCCTGCTCAATGCGACGGCAGCGTTCCTGCAGGGTGCTCCCGGCCCGAAGGTGGAAGTGAGCCTCCGCTTTTGCCAGGCCGTGCAAGCGGTAGATCTCGATGCGTTGCGTGAGCGGCAGTGCCTCATCGGTCGGCAGTCTCTCCAGCTGTTCCAGCACCTCCATCAGGGCTGTGCCGATGCCCAGAAGCCGGCTTCGTTGCCGCGCGATGGATCCTTCGCTCCGATCCTCATCAGGCGAGAGGCCCAGATGCTGTTCCAGGGCGCTCAGCCGTGCATCGAGGGCTGTCCAGTTGGGTTGACGCCAGCTGTATCGAATTTTCACCGGCAGCACCTGCAGGCTGCGCGGGTCATTGCTCGTGGCCAGATCATCAGCGGCCCAGAAGGCAAGCTGCGCCACTCCCGGTTCCAGGGGTGCCATTTCGCCAGAGAGGTTGTTGGTCGCCCCCTCTGGTGCCACCGCCAGGGGATAACGCCCCTGAGCAAGCACCTTGCGCGCCTGGTTGAGAGCCGGTCGGTCCAGCCGGCCGCGATGGATGGCGATCCCACCGCAGCGCTGCAGCAGCCATCCGATCAGCGGGCCTGCCCAGATCGGGATGCCGCGGTCGTACAGGAAGCGCAGCTCAAAAGGTCGCAGCAGAGGCTGACCCATCAAGTCCGCTTCGGCTCTGACCCTGTTCCAGAACAGATCAGCCAGCACAACGGGATCCCGGGTGCTGGGATGCCGGAAGGCGATCAGCAGGCTGGTTTCACCGCGCTGTTGTGCGCTGACAGCGCGGACCAGTTGCTTCGCGGCGTTTTCGCAATGCAGTTCCAGACCCTGAAGTCGGAACAGAAGCGGCAGCAACCGTCGCACCACCTCCTGCACCAGACGGCTCGGTCGTGTCGGCAGCCGACGCAGGGCCGGGCGGGCTGTTTGGGTTGAGGCGCGTGGCATCAGGCCGTTCGACAACGCGCCCATACTGATTGGATGGATCTGCTGCTGGAACCCCTGGGTCACGCCTTCATGGTGAGGGCGCTTCTGGTGAGTGCACTTGTTGGTGGCGTTTGCGGATTGCTGTCCTGCTACATGACCCTCAAGGGCTGGGCGCTGATGGGGGATGCGGTCTCCCATGCCGTTCTTCCCGGTGTGGTGGTGGCCTATGCACTGGGATTGCCGTTCGCTGTTGGGGCTTTTGTATTCGGCGTCGGCTCCGTGGCGGCCATCGGCTTCGTCAAACAGAAATCGCGAGTGAAGGAAGACACGGTGATCGGCGTTGTCTTCACCGGCTTCTTTGCTCTGGGGCTGGTGTTGGTGTCGAAAACCCGCAGCAACATCGATCTAATGCACATCCTGTTCGGCAACCCCCTTGGTAATGCCGCAAGCGATGTCCAGCAGACGCTTCTGATTTCAATGATCGTTCTGGCCTGTCTGTTGTTGCTGCGCCGGGATCTGATGCTGTTCTGCTTCGATCCCACCCACGCACGTTCGATCGGAATCAACACCGGATTCCTCCATTACTTGTTGTTGGGGCTCCTTTCCCTAGCCGCCGTCGCCGGTCTGCAGACCGTAGGAATCATCTTGGTGGTCGCCATGCTCGTGACCCCCGGTGCTACGGCCTATCTGCTCACCGATCGCTTCGATCGCATGACGCTGCTGGCCGTTGCCAGCAGCGTTGTCTCCTGTGTTCTGGGGGTAATCATCAGTTACTGGACTGACATCCCCACGGCCGCTTGCATCGTCCTCATTCAGACCCTGCAGTTCCTGCTGGCGTTTCTTTTCGCGCCCAGGCACGGGGTGTTGCGCAGCCATGGCGACCTCACTCCCTGACAGCTGATGCCGCTAAGGTCCGGTTTCTAGGTTTTGGGCGATGAACGGCGACTACACCGTGGCCATCTGGGCAACCATCGGACTGGTGGTGGTTTTCACCGTTCCAGTGGTGTGGCAATTCCTTCAGCCGAACGACGACGACTTCGGCGACCTCACCAAGCGTCCCAAGTAGTTCCATCCGGTAACACCTGACGGAATCCACCGGACTCCACCACGGTGAGCGGTGTTGAGAACAGATCACTCAACCGATCGGCGCTGAGCATGTCTTCAGGACTGCCGTCGGCGGAGATGGTGCCGTTGTTGAGGAACAGAACCCGTTCCATTTCAGGAAGGATGGTGTCGATCCTGTGAGTGACCTGCACAACCGTTGTTCCCCGGCGGCAGAGCTGGCGCAGGCAATCGATCAGTTGATGACAGGCCCGCAGATCAAGGGCTCGGCTCGGTTCGTCCAGGACGAGCACATCCGGGTCATGGACCAGTGCCCGGGCGATCAGTAAGCGGCGTCGCTGCCCATCAGACAGATCTCCATAGCGCTGATTGAGGATGGCTGCCAAGCCAAGCTGCTGCATCAGGTTTCGGGCGACCTGCTGCTGTTGTGCCGTCGGCACCTGGTCTCGCCCCAGTCGCATCGACCCGAAGAAATTGCTTAAGACGACCTCGGCGGCCGGTAGAGCTTGGGGGAAGCGCTGCTCCAGTTCGCTGTTCAGCACCCCGATGTGTCGGCGCAGGTCCCAGAGATTGACGTTCGTCTTGCCGAACAACCTGAACTGTGAATGCGGCTGAACGATCGGATGCAGGCTGCGGTCGATCAACTTCACCAGGCTGCTCTTGCCGGCGCCGTTCGGGCCCAGGATGGTGGTGGATTCGCCGAGGCGGAGCTGCAGGTTCAGATTCCGCAGCACGGGCTTGCCGCTGAGCCACGCTTCTCCTTCGCTGATCTCCAGCCAGGGGTCAGTCATCCTGATTCGCCTCCGCCTGGTTCGCCTCCGCCTGCAGCCGCTGCACCACAGTCTTCAGTCCAGCAATGGTCGGCCGGTACTCCCCGCAGCGTTTGCTCCAGATCGTTTCGCTGCGCAGCTCCGAAAGGCTGGCCAAGGTCCAGTCCTGACCCTCCAGCAGCTGTAGCTCCTTCAGCGGGCGCAGCAGTTCCCCCCGGAACACATGCACCTCCCTGATTCCGCTCGCGTCGCTGAACCATGGCTGCAAGGGAGGATCAGGCCGCCAGGCGATCTCTTCCTCCAGTTCACGTTGCACGGCCTGTTCAGGTGTTTCCCCGGGTTCCAGGTGACCGCCAAACAGCCCCCATTGGCCAGGGCAGAGGATGGTGTCGATGTCGTCGCGCAGCTGCAGAAGCCAGCGGTCGTCTCGCTCAAGCATGGCAAGGGCAACGGCGGGTTTCATGCAGCGTTGTCGGGGGTACGAATCCAGAGCGCCAGTCCACCACCTTTGCCGCGCGCGCAGAGCCAGCCGCGCTCGGCACCCATCGCAATCAGCGCGAAGAAAGGCTGTCGTTGTTTTGCCGGTGCGGGAAGCGACCGGTTCACCAGCGTCAGGGAACCGACCTTCAGGCGTACGGAGTCGAAGCTGAACATCAGCATTGGCTGGCGACCCTTCAGGGAAGCGGTGCCATCGAAGCGGAGCTGAACCGCGCCAAGGCTCACCTGGTTGGCGATGGCCATGCCATCGCCTTGCCGTTCCAGCATCAGGCAGGCCTGCAGGCCACGCAGAAGACCGATGCTGACGCTGGATGAGGCATTGCCCTCGCGTGACCAGGTCTGATTCAGCTGCCAGCAGCCATCAAGGTCATCCGCTGCGAGTCCTGTGCCCTGGCGCCGCGCCAGTTGTTCCAGCTCCAGAACAACATCTGAATCGGTTGGAGCGTCGTGGATCATGGAAGCGAGCAACGCAGCCATCCTTCCGGATACCAACCATGCAGCGTGATCAACCTCAGAGTCCCCCTGTCATGGATTGGCTGCTGCGGGGCCTCCGGATTGGTGCCAGCACGATTGCAATCGTCGAGCTGCTGCGTAGCGATTGGTTGGGAGGTTGTCTGAGCAGCCTGGCTTGGTTGATGTTCGTCCAGGTTGAGCGCCGTCGTGCTGCTGTGAAGGAGGGGCCTAACGACTGACGATCGTTTGCCAGGCCCACTGGAAATGGTGAAAACAGCTCAGTGCAGCGATTGAAGAATCGAATCGATGCTGTTGGGATGTTGACGGATGTAAGCGTTGAATTCCATCGCCAGAAGCCTGGCCTCAAATGCATCGCTGGCGTAGAAGCACGATTCCAGCTTTTCGCCGGAGGCGTTTCTGTGTCGCACGGTGTAGGGAGTACGTCCCTGATGGATGGAGGACATGACGCTGGGACGTTGACATTCACAAGCTGACATCACTGCCCCTGTTGATGCCATAACTATTGATTCATGTTTTCGTTTCAAGGCTTCGTAAAGTTAGGTAATTAAGCATTCATGGGTGATTAATTGAGCTGCCTGATTTATCAACCCCGGATCAGCCGTTTCCGGTTTTCTCTGGTTACTGGTCTTGCCCTGCTGATGGCCCATGCCGCAGCGGTTTCGCCCGTTCGTGCTGAGTGGTCGCCGGCCAGCGAGTCTTCGGCCTGGAGAGAACTGCGACGCCGCGAATTGCCAGGCAAGGGCTGGATATTTGTGGAGGCGACACGAACCGATCGTTTCGAGGCAGCCGAATACCTGCGCAATCCCACGGCTGTCCACAAATCGGTGGAAATGGAGGCGGGTGTGCTGATCAAGCGTTCCGGTCAATCGGCCTGGTCCAGCCGCGTGCTGCCCATGCGGGCCAACTGCACGGAAGGTCGTATGGAGCAGAAGGATCCAGAGGGCCAATGGACTCCATACCCCGGCAGGGCAGGCACGGCCGTTAAGGTCCGCTGGATCTGCTCTTTGCCATGAACCGGCCTGCCTTCCAATACGAGCAGCCCGAGCGCTTCGGTGAATCCCTCACCACAGCGCGCCCGTGGAACACCACGGCTCTGGGTTTTGTGGAGCAACTCAACGGACGCTTCGCGATGGTTGGATTCACAGCAGCTGTGGTCGGTGAGTGGACCACCGGCCGTGGAATCGTCGGTCAGTTGTCCGGCCTGGTGCACTGGTATCTCCAGCTGGGTTGAGCGATGCCTGCAATTCGTGTGCTCGAGGAGGCCCAGCGTTACAAGCTTGATGGCAGTGATGACGCGCTGTTCTATAGCGAGCCTCGCTTTGTGCATCATCTCGATGCAGGATTCCGCGCTCGGTTGACGCAGCTTTATCGGGAGCGGATTCCACCCTGCGCCGAGGTTCTGGATCTGATGAGCAGCTGGGTCAGCCACCTACCTGACGACATCCATTACGACCGGGTGGTCGGCCATGGTCTCAATGAAGAGGAGCTGACCGCCAACCCCCGACTCGATCGGCATTGGGTTCAGAACTTCAATCGGGATCAGACCCTCCCCCTGGACGACGACAGCACGGACTGCACGCTGATCGTTGCCGGTTGGCAGTATCTGCAGCAACCGGAAGCCGTGGCGGCTGAACTCCTGCGCATCACCAGGCCCAAGGGGCAGGTGATCGTGGCTTTCAGTAACCGGATGTTCTTTACCAAGGCTCCACAGATCTGGACCGATGGCGATGACCGCGATCACCTCAGCTACGTCGCCGAGGTGCTGATGGCCCAGGGCTGGCCGAAGCCAGAAATTGTGGCTGAATCCACCCGTGGCGGTGGCGTGATGGGGTTGCTCGGAGGCAATGGAGACCCTTTCTTTGCTGTGGTGGCCACGAAACCACTGGGCTGAACCTTTCCCTCTTGATCGAGGCAGCTCAGTAGAGGGAAAGGGCCAGGAACTGCGCATCGGCGTCCTGAACCTCCTCGTTGTTGTCGAGATCCCATCCTCCATACAGGAGATGAAGAATGCGGCCCACTTCAAGATCCCGATCGCCGACGTCTTGCCAGAGACGTCGGCTCAGTTCCTGATCAGCCAGCACGAATTGTGCGTTTGCAATGGCACGGGTGATCGAGAGGTAGCTCTGTCGGTCATTGCGGGTGCGGCACTCCATCTCCGCAGACACCACGGTGGCTGCAGGCGTTCTGGTCTGAGACGGTTTCTGGATCACCATGGTTCCTTCAGGGCAGGGTTGCTTCAGGCCACCTCTTCATCAAGTCAGGAGGCTGGTCTTGCTGTCGCTGACTGCTTCGGTGGAGTTTCAACCGTCATCGGCTCCCCCAGGCTCAATGAATTCAATCTCGTCAGCTGGCGCCCACAAGGCAATCAGCCTTAACGCTCATTTTGTCGCGCACACCGCGTCAAATCTTGAGCCGGATCAAATCAAAGGGTGCAGATCAACCCCGCAGCCTCGCTGTTCAAGACGATTCTTTTCTGCACAAGCGGGCTCGAATCTTGATGTCGTCTTCACGCTGCCGCTTTTACCGTCTTGAAATCTCCCTTGATCAAATGCCTGCAACCGAGAAGGTCGCCGATTACCCACGCCCGCCAAGAATCGAGCTGGTGAAGGGCTCTGTCGCCGTTCGCATCGGTGATGAATGCATTGCAACGGATACGAAATATGCCCGCGTCTGCGAAACCTTTCACCCACCGACCATTTACATCGACCCTTCGGCCTTCAAAGCCGGGACGCTCCACGCCACCAGCGGTCGTCCGAGCTTCTGCGAATGGAAAGGCATCGCGTCCTACTGGGACCTGAGCACGTCAGATGGCAGCGACGTCCGCACCCGGGCCGGCTGGAGCTATCCAAATCCCACTCCGCGTTTCGATTCATTTGCGGGTTGGATCAGCCTCTATCCACGACTGGTGGATGAATGTCTGCTGGAAGGTGAACCGGTCACTCCACAGCCCGGCACGTTCTACGGCGGTTGGATCTCCAGTTGGACCATCGGACCTTTCAAGGGTGATCCAGCTCATCCTGAGCTGATCTGATCAACGCCCAACGACAAGACCCAAGCTGTGTTCGTCTTTGATTGATGGATCGCTCGATGGATCCGATGATCAACATGTCTGGACTGATTTGGCGTCTGTGGTCCAAGTAGCCCTCGATCAGCCCGTGGTGATCCTGGGCGGTTTTCTGATCACCGATGAGGCCTACCTGCCGATGGCGGACTGGATTCAGCGGCGTAGCGGAGCTCCGGTTCGCATCGTTCATGCCACAAGGCTGGACTGGCTGGCCACAAGTTGGGGATTCGGCTGGGTTCGTCTGCTCGACCGGGTCGATGCCTGTGTGCAGGAGCTTCAAAGCCGTGACCCCAGACGCTCGGTGACCTTGATTGGCCACAGCTCCGGGGGAGTGATGTTGCGCCCTTACCTGAGTGATGAACCGTTTGAGGGACGCACTTACAGAGGTGCAGATCGTTGCAACCGGTTGGTCACGCTGGGAAGCCCCCATCAGGCTCGGAGAGCGACACCGCTGCGGGCACAGGTGGACCGTCGTTTTCCCGGCTGTCCTCTGGCGGATCGTGTGGACTATCTGGCGGTGGCTGGTCGCCTGGATTTGCTCGGCAGCAACGCGAGCAATTTCAGCCGCCGGTCAGCATCCCGCTCCTACAACCAGATCTGCGGTGACCCCAGTGCACCGGGAGATGGGCTGGTCCCCGAGGCATCTGCTTTGCTCCGGCAGGCCCGGAGCTTGGTGCTGGAGGACACGGCCCATGGCGGCCTGTTCGGCAGTTCCTGGTATGGATCCCTTGATCGTGTCGAGGCCTGGTGGTCGGCTCTGGAGGGCTGAGAGAGATCCGAGGCCTCTGCTCTGGATCCGCGATCAGGCAATGTGGGCCCCTTGTGCGGTGTTCATTGGTGACGACGAAAACGGGTTTTGGTGGCGGAAGCAGCCGCAACAAGAAATCGGGTGGCAAGCGCAAGCCTGGTAAATCGAATCACAAGCGCGAGCAGTGCCCGATGGGGCGTGATCCGGATATCGATGCCATCAAGGCCAGGCAGAGCCTTGGACTGCCCCTGTCCGGTCGCCTGACAGAACAGCAGGTGAAGCAAGCTCACAAGCTCCTCGCGGTGAAGCATCACCCGGATAAGGGCGGAGACCCCGAACTGATGACCCGCTACAACAACGCCCGCGATGTTCTGCTGGAGCCTGAAATGGAGGCGATTGCCGCCTGATCTCAGGTGCTGGATCGGCCTAACACCAACCAGCAGATCAGCAGCAATCCGCTGAGGCTCAAAACGGTGTAGATCCAGTCGGCATAGGGAGTCCAGAACAACCCGAGCACTGAAACCGTCGTCATTGCTTGTCCCACACAAGGATCAGAACGACAAACACAGCCCCGAACACCAGAAATGGCGTTCCAATGGTGATCAGGGCCTGCGTCTCCATCCAAATTGATACAAAGGGTTCATGTTCCTGGTGCTGCGTTCAGGGTGTCAATCCGCCGACACGCACTGAGATGTTCAACGCGTCAGCTTTGTTAGCTCGTTGGCGACTGGATTGTCCGCGGCAGGCCAGGACTTCTGGGTTCATTTCTGGTGGAAAAATATTGATCTTCAGTATGTAGATGAAGATTTTGTTGTGAAGATATTGAATTGTGATTGGTGTTCGGTGTGACTCCTTTCGGTATCTCCCCTGCTGCTTGTCTTATGCAAATGGATCCTGCTTGTCAGTTGAAAACACAGCGCCTTCCAGCCGTTCCAGTCTGAGCAGCACGTCTTTGATGATTTCCCGTGCTCGTGGGTCAACTGTTTTGACATCCTTCACCAGCTCCCAGTCACGGCTGGCTGAGGGCTGGGTTCCGTTCAGTTTTTCAAAAGCTGCTGCCCTGAGCCAGTTCGACCGATCCAGGCCACTGGCTTTCGCCGCCTGATCCACTTGATCCAGCAGGTCGACGGGGAAGCGGAGGTTGATGGAACGGTATTCAGTCATAGACCTCAGGCACTTAAGTCGTAGTCAGAGCCTAGCGTTGTGGTGGTTTGGTACCCGCCGTGTGCTGCTTTATTCGTCGTCGACATAGACAAGGCATATTCAAAAGGTATATAACTGGGGTATTGACGTGGATTCTTGCGGATGACGATCACTCTCCCCCCAATGGTTGCTGCCTCGTCCAAGACCTATCGCCATCAGTTGGATGACTTGCTTGTTCGCCTCGAAGTCAAAGCAGACCGACTACTGAATGCCGATCAATGGGATGAGGAAGCAATCGTGTTGACGGCCAAGCTCTGTTTCCTGTTCGCCGAGGTCATCGGCAAAGACGAGGTCTCACTGGCGAACTACATCAGCAACACCTGGGGTTATTGCGGATTCACTGAAGAGCGGCTCGCCAACGGTTACCCCTTCCTTGCTGACAAGTGGACTGATGATGACCAGCCTCTTGGCTTTTATCACGACTATCTCGACCATGTTTTTGAAGGGCACCTTCCGTATTTGCCTCAAGGTTGGGTGGATCTTCCCCTCCATGAATTCAACTGGAATGTTCAACCAGTCACAGGTGAAAAGCTGCTTGACCTTCTCCACAACTACACATCGATCCAGGACCCAGAGGATGTCGTCAATGCCTACTTCCTTGGTGCTGATCGTGAGTCATGTGGCGTAGCGTTGGTGACGACGGGCTATCTGTCGAATCAGCAGAACCTGACTGGTGGTGATGCTCTTGTTCTGCAGGCCTATAAGGCATTCAACCCAGCATTAATACAGGCACTGATTGATGTGGAGGAGGGGAAATGATTGTTGGCTTGCTAATTGCCATCTACCTGGCAGTCGTTGTTAATGCAATTAGGATTATTCAGACCGATAAGAAATAATCTCAGCAGACTTATCGATCTGTCAATTCAGGCTGATCTGCTCTTTCGGCTTCTTACGTGCTCTGATTCCTGTTGGGCTGTTGTTCTGTGTTATCAGTCAACCGTTCATTCATCCACTCGGGCATAACCGCATTGTTGGCCGATTGTTGGCCTTCAAGATTGTGTGCCCCGACCCCGTGTAGCGAATGGAACCTCTTGTTCTGGTTTGGTCACAACGATGGAATCAGTGTCTGTCGCCACCTCTTGGATCCACTCAATCCACAACAATCAAAAGGTCAACACCATCCGGGAGACGCGGCGATCGCAAGCATCAAGCTTCAACGTTGACTGAAAGGGGTATCGAGGAGGGCACACCCTCCTTTTTTCTTTGATGGCCACTGGCTTTTCAGGCAGGCGCTACCAGTAGCGCACTGGCAAAAAAAAACCCGCCTCGAGGGCAGGCCGGGTGATGGGGAAGCTGAATATACCTCTGATAAGCGCTAGATGCAGGGATGCCGTCAGTATGGCCACAAAAGACATCCAACTTCATAGGAGCCTTAAGTAACTGTTGTTACCCACCACATATAGGGTCTTAAGAGTAGTATTTGTGCATCACATCAAGATGTGGTGCAAATTGGCTGGGTGATGGGGATTGCCTTGGCTTTTGAGCCGCCTTTGCAAGAGGTGGCTCTTTGTTTGCACCGAGTCCTTCCTATTCATCGTTTTCAGTCCATCATCCAATAACTCCTCTCAATTGATCCAGCTCATAGGCTGCATACAAATCACCTTCCAACTCTTCTGTTGCCAGGTCTTTTGACTTGGTAGAACGTTCTGGTGAATGTCGTCGTCCAATAGATAGAACAAGAAATGTCAGGCCTATTCGCTCATTGCCAGTTGCGTGCTCTGTGTTTAGAACAAATGTATTGGAGTTAGAGGCGGCGATGAGTGTTGATCACGGCATGTTCAAAGGAACCCTGTCCATCCCTGTATTTGTGGCTGTCAAGCCAGGAGACGTCGTGTTGGTTTGGGATCATCCAGAACTGGTGGATTCCGACAGCTCTGCCTGGTGGTTGGGTGAGGTGATCGTCATGGATAGGGCCGCAACCCATTCAAGAGAGCCATCCCTTGTTCAGGTGGCCGATGTTGATTCAGGTGTGGTTCGTTGGGTTAATGCCGATTGTGTTCAAAAGTTGATGCTGCCGTTCAACAGCCCAGACAGCAAACTGATCGCATTGGAAGATTTCAAAGACTGAATGGTCAGATGCAGTTGACATTGACGGACTGGATGCAGCTTTCTAAGGGCTAACGTTTTACTCTATTTTCTTAGCCATCAACTTAGCCCTGGTTTGGAATCAGCTGGCATGGTTCCTTTCGGAATTGATTCTGCATATGACTGGCATACCTTATTACAGCCCTTGCTAAATATTTTGTAGATGAGTCGATTTGTGAAACGATCTGTATAAGGAACAATTTTGGGCTGGATATTGTCGATTAATATTGCGACTCGTAGCGCTGCCTCTCAAGATGAAAAGGAATAACTGGATTTTTCTGTTCTTTTCCTTTCTCCTTTTTGTATCATCTGCTCTTTTAGTTGCTGTCCTTTCTTTTCTGGGGGTTTATTTTCATCAGTCCCTGGATTATTTCTTTCACGAAGGATATTTAGGGACCTTTTATCCCGTTGCTTTGCTTGCGATTTCATCGCTTTCATGTTTTTTGTTCCACCTCAAGCTAACTCCATCGATAACATATATATTTGAGAATCCTTTGAGTCAAAAAAATACTTGGTTTTGGTGTGGATTCGCATTCGCATATCTTTCCCTTGACGACTTGTTTGAAATACATGAAAAAATAGATTTTAAATTGCATCACTGGCTAGACGCCTTGGCAAAGATTAAATCCAATGCTGTTACTGATAAATTGGATGATTTAATTGTGGTGATTGTTCTGGCTGCAGCTATTTGGTTTTTGATTAGATATCGGGATACATTTTCTGCCTATCCGATGATGTTGGCGGCATATGCCTTTGCTTGTTGTCTAGTTCTATTAATGGTGGTGGTCGATTTATTGACCAATGGCGGCCATATTTTAAAATTCTTTCTTGGCAAAGCCTTGTATTCAGATCTTAAAAGCTTCCTTTACGTCATAGAAGAGTCATTGAAGATTTTTGCATGCAGTTTTATCCTGCTGGGCTCAATTGCTCCTTGGTTTGGAAATTCATCTGCTAAATATTGAAGATTTAATGCCCATTTTTTGTTAGTCTCGACTCCAGCTGTTCTCGCAAAAGGATTTCTGGTATTGCTTTTTTGTTAGACGGTAGTCTTTTGTTTGCTTCGCAAGTGCCTGGCTAGCTTCAATGCCACGTTCAGAATCTCCATAAGCAGCAACGATTTGCCGGTTTACTGCCATCTCTCTCCCAAGTTTGTTCATTATTTTCTGCATATAATCGCACTCAACTGGTTCAGCCTTTATCCCTAATACTGAGTTTGTCAATACGGCAAAAGCGAATGCTGTGCGAAGCAGCTTCATTCGGCTCAGTCAATTTGCCTCAGCCTATTCTGATTTGAATGAATGGTCAATCCAGCTGCAGGCGTGCGTTAAGTGTCAATACTGTGATGTCTAAGCCTACTCTTTTCGATTTTGAGATGATGATTGTTTGATCTGCATCAAGAATTGGTTGCACACGAACACTCGTCGTGCCTGGACATAAAAAAACCTGTCGCTTGGACAGGTCGGATGATGGGGATAACCGATTTATAGCTCATGACAGCGCGATGCATAGGGGTCGGTTTGATTCTGGTTCAATGCTCAACGGCTTTTCATTCGCAAAGCTGAGTCAACAGCTGGGCATACAGGCTTTAATGTTGATATATAGTTTGTGGCAATCATTAATAGTCAATAATTTGCTCGCATAATTGTGATTTCTTTGAATAATTAAGGGATAAATGTTTGTCTAGAGGGGCCAGTGGTTTTATGGACACTTCAACGCTTCTTGGCGTGTGAATGCTTGGAAGAAAGATGTAGCAAGTCTGATGCTTTTCGCTGATCTTCGATCTTTGTCAGCCTTTTCACCAAATTCCAGGTGTCTTGGCTCGACAGCTCACCATCGCACTCCCATTTCATTGAAGAGAGTTCGGCAGGAGCCATCGACGAATGGGCGAATTAGAACAAAAATTTTAAATGACCTGTCTGCTTGTGGCTCTTGATACAACGTTTCCGTAGTGGAAGAAATTCCAAAATTAATGCAAGGTGAACCATTGGATGCCACCTTCGGTAGTTGCTTGGGAGGGTTCGTTTTCCAAGCTGCCGCTCATGGTCTCAAGGATCGTATTTGCTTGGTTGAAGACAAAGGGGTTGATGATCCCGAAGCTGTTCAGCATATTCACCCACCGATGCCAGAGTTGTGTCTTTGATGAAGACACACGATGATCAATACTGTGTTCTGCATCGAAAGACGTGATGACGACTCACGCTGGCGGCGTGAAATGTGCTTCAAGACGGAGTTCCGAGCATTCGTTAACGCTCGTACAAAATCCATGGCCACGTTGGGTAGCTATCGAGTGGTGCACGATTTCGACAATGAAGTAGTGGCAGAGGTTGACGGCCGTGAGCTGACGAAAAGCAAGAGAGAGAGGCGTAGCCGTCAACAGCAATAACAACGTTTGAATGAATTGATCGTTGTTGGTTTTTAAGTGCTTCTGCTTATGCCAGTTTTTTAATAATAAGAACGCGTCACATAATGTTTGAGCAAAAATGAAGAAAGGCCTGCGATTGAGAGATCTCGTCCATTGTCAGTGAACACTGACATGGGAGGCTGATGACAGCGCTGCATCTTCAAGCACTCGAATGGGATTCCAACGGTGAACTGGCTCCTGAGGATCGCTTGGTTCTTCTGAACTCCCTGATGCCGCAGTGCGTCTCGGACGTTCAGGTTGAGCTCATCTCCCTGATGGAAAGAATTCCTGTGTCTGTGGAAATGCCTACGGCCTGTTGAGATCCCGCTGACTTTTTGTTGTGCTGCTTTTAATCAGTGTTGACACTCCTGATTCGGAACTCTGTTTGAGGTCGTCTGTGTAACGTTGCTTCGTAATTGTCTTGCTTTTATCGAGACTGACTGCTTTCTGGTGAGAGACAACGAAGTTGTCTTCATGATTGACAAGCAACGTTTAAATATTTTTTCCCCTACTCAATCAACCCCAGTCAAATGGTTATGACTGGCCCCAGTTGAACCCGAAGCGGTGCTGTGCTGCTGCTTCCATCTCTTTGCGGATCTGGGCAATGGCCTCACGGGCAAAGGCCTTCTCGTTCTCCTGAGCTGTAATGATCTGCTTTGTAAGAGATCTGAGCTGTTCAATGTCGTCACAACCATCAATTTCTCGAAACGCTGCTTCCAGGTGAAACCGTTGTTCGACAGACAAGTGTTGATTGGTCATCAGAAAAGATTGAATAGTATTTGATGCTCTGGATCGAACCAGTGCTTCCACAGATCTCGTGAACGATCAGGCGGCAGAAATGCTTAACGGTGCGGCGGGATGGCTTGTGGGCATTGGATCAGCCTGACCACCTGCGAGAGCCTTGGCACGTCGATACATTTCACTGTTGGTTGAGCCCTGGGCTTCCATTGCTGCTGCTACGACTGCCCAGTTGCGAATTTCGGTTGTCATCATCTAACTAAATCGGCTCTTAAATCTTGCAAAAGCAACGATTTACTGTGAGGTGGATAGCCGCCATCCGTCCGTACAGCTGATTCTGCATGCTTTTTGCTAAACCAACAGAACTAAAGGCTTAACCCCCGATGGGGGCATGGGTTCTGCTCCTGAACCCCAGCCCCTAAAGCGTGATGCGCAGCTGGATCAAAGACATGTCAATCTCCCGATGAAACAAATGGACCAAGCCGGTGATGGCGATTATTCAAAATCGGTTTACGAGGACACCTGGGAGGACCTGGGAGTGTTGTGCGAGACCTGGAAGGCTTTGCACGGTGTCGACTCTTCCTTTTGTCAAGCCGCGTTACGCGACTATGCCAATCATCTTGAAGAGGAAGACTCATAAAAAAGAGGCTCGACCCGCATCGGCCTCGGTCTGAAAAAAGTTTTCACGCCATTCCCACAATTGCCTGTCGAGCTCCATAAAGGCAATGAGCAGGACAGCTGATTGTCGATTGCCTCATCGGCGACGAGAGTGTATTCATCGAGATCGGAGGAGCCAATGTCGGCCGATACTCCACCTGAGCACTCAGCAGAAGCAGCCTGATGTGCTGGCCCCTGCTCCAACTTTTCACCCAATCGTGAGCAATTCGTCTGTGATGACATAAGGGTCGTCGGATCAGTCGACACTCCTCTGCACTGTGCGTAGGTGCCCCGTAGGAGATCTGCCTCACACCTGGTCCAAATGGCCCCAGGGTGCCACTAGTCAGACGCTTCGACCCTCTCTCTTTGCTGAAGTGATGGGTTGAATCATGCAAAAACGAGCGAGCTAGGCCGTCTTTCCATCGGGAAGGGCGGCCTTCCTCTTTGGCGAAGGCCACTCTTTATGGGTTTTTTAAAAGGAAGCAATTGCCAAAGGCAGGGCATTGAAAACGCTTGAAATATCAGGTTTTAGATGTTCTCGCCTTGTTTGGCTGAACACAGGGTTGTCCCAGGACGATTTGGGTTGCCCATGGGTTGGTGTTCAACAATCAGTCTCTTGCTACTTGGGAAAGGATCTCAAAGTGCTGCCAATACCACCAGGGCCATGATCATCAAGACCGCCAGAGTGGACAGGATTGCCATGGTGAATGGGCGTGGGTCAACGCTTCTCAGCGGCCTACGCCTGCAGCTTCCGCAGTTGCCGATCTTCCGCCTCATCGGGCTTTGATTATCGTGTATCGATCAAAGCGAATGCAAAGAGTGAAGGCAATGGTGGCTTTGTGATTCTTTTGCCGATGTGTCAACAATCGATGCATTGTTGGCAAGTGTTTTGAGGATCTATCTTGGTTTTATTGTTGATGCAACAGCAGCAGGCCGTGGCTTTGGTTCTCGCTCTGGGAGACGTTTTTCACCGATTGAGGGATTGAAAGCTATTGAAAATGGGTTGAAGAATCACTCGATTTAGGGATCTAATGTCTGGAGATAACTGCGATGGTGTGTTCACGGGGCACAAGCCTCACGATGTTCAGAAACCCATGCTTGAGTCAATCAATGTGTTCCTAGGCCTTGTCCCTAAAGTTCACGATGCCATTAAGATTGCGTAAGAACAGGGCCTGTGTCTAAGAGAAGATTTAGATCTAAGTAAATGTAGGGAGTCTTTGCTTTTGCCTGGAAAGGTGTTGCTTTTCAATAACAAGGGATGGAAGGTTGGGTTGATAGCGATTTAGTTGTGTGCGTTGTTGCCATTTTCAAGCAAGAACGCGATCGCTTCAACTTTTAACGGATGAGGTTTGCTTTGAAGAAGCCTGATCCCAGCCCGAAATCACTGCCTCGATCACGATGGAGCGTGATTGCCACATCAAAATCAAGCAACCCTTGCTTTTCCAGTTGCTGCCTTGAAAGGCCCTTTTTGTGGCCAGCTTCGAAGCGCTCGATGATCGCGTCCCGGTTTTGATCAAGAAACGCGACCACCTCATTCAGCACGTGATCTCGCCAGGCATCGCCCGATTCCGTTGTGATTTCTGGGTCTTGCATGGCAGAGATGGCTTTTATCAGAGGGGAAATCCGAGTCCAACACTCAACCAAGAGCGGTGGGGCGCCACGCGGTATGGCCTGATCACCACGGGGTGTACAGGTCGGATGATTGGACGGTAAACGGCACGACCTGTTCGGTAGACATATCTCTGGGCATTGCGAAACCCGCGTCGGTAGCCATGGTTGAAAGCTTTCTGCTTGCCGGTTCGTTGGTGGTGATGCCGTCCATGGGCCTGGGCTGCCGGTGGAGAGCAGATCCAGCCAAGCATCAGTGCGGCTCCTGCCCCCGCGGCCAGAAGCCCCATACGGTTGAACATCGATTGTTCGCGACTGCATCAACCGTATGGATGCATCAACCGGAGGTGATGTCTGAAGACTGTTGAATCTGTGACTGGATGTGCTCTGGCCTGTTTTGCCCAGATGTGTCGGTAGCCGAATCGTTGTGAAGCTTTAGTGGCTGACTACGGTTTGAGCCTGTTAGAAGGGTTTGTATTTGTTGTCGCCAGTGCACACTATGATCTTTAATTGATATCTTTTGGGGAGACGGTTTTCAGGGCTAGATCCGTGTTATTCGGTTCTCAAATATTATCGAGCTTCGATTACAACCATATGCCTAAGAAGTTATGAAATAAGAGATATAGAATCATAGTTAAAGATGTCGCAAAACAAATGATAAAAATCAAGTAAGGCGATATCAAGATCAACATCCAATTTGCCGAAGGTTATCCAGTTTTGCTGGGCTTGCTGTATCAAATAATGGCAAACATGGTCATTGATTGAAGCGGATTAAGCGGCATTCTGATTCTGTTTTGAGTCAGGATAATTCAATTCGTTGTTGAATATAGTTTAGTTGGTGATTTGTGTTGGTAGATATGAACAAGGAACTGAAGGCATGATTCCTCGAGCTGCCATGTGGTTATTGCCGAGTAACCCCAGTTGATCAGGGTTTCTTGCTGTTGTTTGTTGCCTTCCTTGGCAATGGCTACCTGTGCTCTTGGCTGGATTTTGTGAGCGATTCAGGGGTGACAGTTACGTCGATTGGAATATTGAGCACGGTTGGTATTGGCTTGGTATTGCGTTGGTTATGAAGTGGTTTGAACTCCGTTGAACCCAAGTTGCTGCCTCAAATCGGTCGGTAGCCGAACCAGTCGGGTGCTTCCGATGGATCTTCGCCATCTCCCACAGCTGTCAACTGCAGATGCCACTGCCCGTTGCCGGAGATCGGCAGCAGATCATCCAGTCCTGGATCCTGTTCCAATTCGTGCAGATCATCTTTGTGGATCTGCTCCAGTCCTCTGAGCCAGCGTCGACGGGCTGCGGCTTTGGCCGCTGCGGAGGAGCGGCCCACCACGAGACCGAAGTGGTGCTGCTCCGCCATGGAATCGGCCCGATATCCCCCGAGATTGACGAACCAGAGCTTTTGCGTTGCTCTGGCGTCGCCGGTGGCTGCACCTGGATGAACAACAACATGGTGTCCATCCACCCTCTTCACCATCCTGTAGCTGTCGAGGTGGAGCCCCCTGCGCAGGCCTCCCCACTGACGCACTAGCTCCGGGAGGGTGTCGTCTATTGCATCGCCCACCACCCAACGCACATCGTGTTGTTCGATGTGGCAGCCACGGCTTCGTCCGCCAAGCACCACCAGGAAGAGATTCACGTCAACTCAGCAGTGTCACGACACAGCCGATCAGGATCCCACCGGCAATCAGGGGTAAAGGGCGGATGCCCCTGTGCAGGCTGAGCCAGAGAGCAGTCGCGAACACGGGAGCCTGAAGGATCAACCAGCCACCTTGAAGTGCCGCGATGCTCAGCGACAGAGCTGCAGCGGCCATGGCACCAGCAACCCCCGCCAGCACTCCCTCGAGGAAGGCTCTGACCCTTGGCTGGCCTCGCAGCCGTTGCAGCAGAGGTGTAGAGATCAGGATCATCCCGAAGCTGGGGGCGAAGAGACCAGCCGTCGCCACTAGTGCGCCTGTGACGGCCATGGCTGCTCCCCCTTGCACCCAACCTGCCTGATAGCCCACAAATGCGCCGGTGAGGACCACCGGTCCAGGTGTGATCTGTCCAATCGTCACCCCATCAAGAAACTGGCCAGCGCTCAGCCAGCCCTGCTGCACCACCTGTTGTTCCAGCAGTGGAATGATCACCAGCCCTCCGCCGAAGACCAGCAGTCCGGTTTTGAAAAACAGCCCGAAGATCTGGGCCAGCAGTCCAGGGGCGGTCATCGCCCATGGGGCCATCGCCATTGGCAATGGAATCAGCAAACCTGACAGCTTGTTCTGTTGCTTGGAATCACCTGCAGGGTTGTCGCGAGCGGCAGGTTGCAGCCGAACCCGTGCCATCCCCGCCACCAGCAGCAGCACACCTGCCGGTAGAGGTAAGGCCAGAACAGCGTTCAGCAGTACGCCGATGCCAACCGCCAGCGCCGTCCTCCTCTGCCAGCGCTCCCGGCGATCGCGTAACAGCTTCCAGGCAAACGTCCAGATGATGGCGGCCATCACCGGCTGCACCGTGGTCAACGCTGTCGTGAAGAACTCGCTTGATTGACCCGAGCGCCAAAGCTCACTCAGCAGCAGGACGATCAGCAGACCGGGCAGCAAAAAACAGATGCCACTGACCAGACCGCCGCGCCACCCCCGTTGAAGCCACCCCAGGTAGATCGCCATCTGACTGGATGCCGGTCCAGGCAGGGCCTCGCAGAGCACCAGGCCCTCGTCGAACTGCTCCGCCGTCGACCAGTGGCGACCCTCCACCAGCTCAGACCGCAGCAGGGCCATGTGGGCCTGGGGTCCACCGAATCCCAGCAGTCCGATGCGGAGGTAGAGCCCAATGAATCCCAGCCAGCTGGGGTAGGCGACGGTCCTGTTCATCTCTGCCTCGGAATCGCTTCGTCGCGGCTGCTTTGAACACGTTGACCGCCCCGCCTGCACAGAAGCAAGCCCTTCAAGGCATGGTCAATGGCAACAGGAGACGACAACCGCACCGTATTTGTTGATCCCCAACACGATGCAACGGATGGTTGTCATCCCAATGCGCAACGGATCAGAAGCGAATAACAAGCGTGGATGAAGGGGTGGATTAGAACCTGCCTTTGCGCCACCGAACAACCAGGCGTTGCACCAATAGCAACAGAGCGGCAAGAGTGAGAATCATTCTCACTTCCTATCGGCTAGGCGCCTCGACGTTTGTCGCGCCAGCTACGAATGAAAGAAGGTGAGCATCAATACTTAAACAAGGCAGGCAGGCCTTCCGCAGGCCTTCACCAGTCTGTTGATATGGATCAGCCCTGCCTCAACCACCACAGCGGGTCGTCTACTCAAACGGCGCTGGCATATCCCGCCTTTTGAATTCAGCATTGATCCGGGCTGCACAGCTCTCGGTTCCGTCAAAGTTTTTGCTCATGGAGCGTTCAAAGGCTTTTTCAGGCTCTTCACCCTCTTTCATGGACGTGATGAACTTGGAAACAGCCAAATAAGGAAGGCATTCATCAGCCTTTTGAGCCATGGCAGGGCCTGAAGTGGCCACCAGAGCAAAACAGGTTGCAGCGATGAATCTCATGGTTGACAATCTGCCTGGGCGCCCAATGGGATAGCCATGGCCGTCGGGGGATGGCGATGGGCGAAGAGGTATTGAAACACTTGAACTTCACCGGTTCGATTCAGGTGGAGTGAGCAAACTCGAACTCATGCAGGTCAAGGACCGCTCCATTAATCCACCGCAGGAGACACCGTTCGGTGAAGGGTGGTTGGTGACTGATCAGCAGCAATGTGCTGTGTAATTTAAACCGGTTGCCTCTCTAGCCTTTCCTGTTGTTGCTAGTACAGATGAATAATCTCAATTAGCGCGAGGTCAATGATGCGTTCACTAGCTCAATCATTTAGTTCAGGTTACAAGAGGGGGCAAGCTCCTATTGACGAGTATGAATGGAAAGACAGAATCTTTGGAAAGATTGGAATCAAAAGGGTGGAAACAAAGAGGTTTGTTCGATTTGAAAATCTGAGCATCCGCCAGAAGGAAAATGGGTACTGGTATTCAAGAAGATCGCATTGGTTTATCAACTTCCCGTTCTGCAAAAATGACAAGCAATTATGGATAGCAAATGCCATATCTTGGTTTCTCTTTATGCAGGTCACCGTCTGGATCATGATCGCAATGAGCGCACTTGTTGCTCTAATCCAAGGGCAATGAAAATCCCCTTCCAAATTGCAGATGTGGACTACGGCGTGATCTGGTGGGTCAACACCGACCTTCTTGGCTCCCCATCCCCTGGCTGTGCCGTTGTCATTGAGGAAAAGCTTTCCTTTCCTTTCCTTTCCTTTCGTCGTAGACCACATCCGCATCGCTCTTCGTGAGCTGCTTCAGTTCCTTCTTGCTGAAGGCGATGGCAAAGGTGCCGCCATCGATCCCTTCCACGCTGAAGATGGAGTCAGGGTCAACCGATGCAGCGTTGGTGGTCCTCTTGGAAACTTTTATTGATTTCAATGCGTGCATTTTTCACAGCGCTTGGGTATTTGTTTGCGCGGGCACGCAAAAATTTTATTAAATACTATTTTAGGCTGAATTGATGGTTTTGTTACTTGCCACGAATTCGGGCGAGAATTAATCTTAAACTTAAGGCAATTACCCAGTTCTGTAGTTAGCCAATGGTCACCGAGGAACAGCTTGCAGCCCTCGATGTGACCATTTGGCTGGGTTCGACTGAGCGAGCAGCAGAATTTGATTTCACCAACCAAAGCACGGTGTCCCGTCGCCACCGCAAGGTTCTGCACCAATTCGGGATTGAGCTGAAACGCACCAAGTCTGAGTTGGAAGCCTCCGGAGACCTCCAGCTGTTGGATATGGAGCGCCAGGTCCACCAGATGGCTCGACTCAAACGACGACGGAATCTTCGCCTGCAGGTTCCCTTTTGGCTTCTGAACAGCCCTGGCCTTATTCCGCCTGAGGGGTGGAGGATAAACCCGAAGCGGGCGAACTTCAGCTGTGCAGATCCAGTGACGCTCTTGCGCGAACACGTCCTGGATGCCTGCTTGGCCACGCCCACTCAGATCCCCGCCGTTCGTGATGATCTTTTCATTCTTGAGTTGCACCATCGGCCGATCGACCTCACCCTTCTGGGACAGAACGATCAGAGCCAAAGCGATCTCGAAGACCGCTTCCAATGGAGATTGGAGAACGGCAATCTGCAGTTAAAGCTGATGCCCTTCCTTCCCGCCAGTTGCCGCGAGCGGTCTCAACAGTGGTTTGAAAACTTGCTGACGATTGCTCGTCCGGAGCGTCAAGAAGCCATGGCCGTTCGACCGTCACGGCATTCCGGGCAATCCTTCCTAGTGGCCTATCTCACCGAGGAGATGCGGATGGCACAGCCATTGCACTGCCAAGTGCATCAAGACTTCGAGCCGTTCACTTACACCGAGCACCTTGTGATTTTAGCGCAACATATCAACGAGCCTGCTATCCTGGCTTTGCTGGAGAGCCTTCAGCAGCAAATTGGTATGTAAAAAGGATTACTACAATCAAGGATTGGCAGCCAGGCTGATGCAGGTCGACGGCAGAGTTTCCACTGCAAAACGTTTGTGATCAACATCTCCTCCGTTTAAGGCGTTTATTCATGTCTTCATATCTTTTGTCTGGTTGGGTCATCTCTTTTTAGTTTATGTTTTGACCTATGCGCCAAAGAACTCCAGATGGATCAACAACAGTAAAGTCATACATGCCCCATGGCTGTTTTGCAATGTCGGAGATTTGTGTTTTGAACTTTTCTTCAATGTTGCTGTTTTTTAGTTCCGAGTGAAATTGTTCAATGCCTTCCACCAATAGATGCATCATAAAATTTTTGGCATGCTTCTCTTCATAAAAGTCTTGAAGTAAAAAGCTTGAATTGAATGACTTGAAGTATGCAATACCATTGCTGTCAGAGGCCAGTTCAAAGCCTAGTTCTTGGTAGAATTGTTTTGATAATTCAAAGTCTTTGGATGGTACAAATGCTTTGATTTCTATGGTTTTCATTTTGTTTCTTGGCCTAACAGTGGAGGTCCTCGTGAGTAGTCTTAAAGTAGGCTATGGATGCAGGAGTGGCCCATAAGATTTACCTTCTGTGGAGTTACGTCTCGGTCGTCATCCGGTTCAGCTGCGCTGACTAGTTTATTTCCAATAGATCTTCGGTTTCACCACTGTTTGTCAATTGCTGTTCGAAGTTTGAATCACCCACAAATAGTTCAGCCACGGTGAGTTCATAGCGATCAGTCGTCATACGCCTAATGCCCACTTCAATGTCTGGCATCGGCATAAGTCAGTGTGAGGGCGGTTTCTCCGATGAACTCATCCCTCCCGGCGAAATGCCTCGTCTTTCATGCGCTGAACCCGTTCAAGAACGGATTCGTTGCTCATGCGGTTGTTGAGACGCTCCACCAGCAGGGGAAAGGCGAGAGGGCTGGGTCTGGGGGTTTGCACATGCAGCCATTCCTGACGGGCTGCCCGCTGCAGAGCGGCCTCCAGGCGCGACAGTTCCAACTGCTCTTCCAGGACCTCCCGCTGAGCCTGTTGAAGCAGCCGGTTCTGGGGTTCATGCCGGCTGAACACATCGAACAGAAGCGAGGCGCTGATCTGCAGTTGGCCGGTGCTTTTGCTTGAGCCAGGGAAACCGCGATTCATCAGCCCGGCGATCTGAGCAATGGCGCGAAAGCGGCGACGCTGCAGTTCAGAGAGGTTCAGGGCGTTTTTGAGATCCCGTTCGAGATGGCTGAGGTGCAGCAGCTGATCGCTGAAATCCTCGATCAGTTCCGCCATTGGATATCCCTTGGGCGCCAGCAGTTCAAAGCCGTAGTCGTTCACCGACACGGTGATGGTGCCTCGCTCAATCCGTGTGAGCCGCGAAGCCCAAAGGAAGCCGATCCCTTCATGCACAAACCGGCCTTCGAAGGGATAGGCATAGAGGTGTGTTCCTTCACGGGTCCGACAGGTTTCAATCAGCAGCTGATCGATCCTGGGCAGCACGGAAAGGTCCTGCTGGCGAGCAAAAAGCGGCTCGAGAGCCTTCAGCTCCGGTGTGTCCAGTTCACCGCGTCCGGCCCGGTCCACCTCACAACGCAGGTGATGGGTCAGCAGGTCGGAAAGAGCCATCTGCCCACCAGCCCATGCAGGCACCGTGCGGCTTTTACGGGTGCTGATCTTCACGTAGGCCGTCATGTCTCGCAGCCGTACGAATTCCAGCTGTCTTCCGGAGAAGAAGAACACGTCTTTGGGCTTGAGCTGGCCGATGAAGGTTTCCTCCACATGGCCGAGCACAGCCCCCCGCACGAAACGCACCGTGATCGACGGGGCGGCGGTGATCGTGCCGACGTTCAGCCGATGCAAGCGGGCGATGGCTTTTTCCCGCACCCTGAAGCGTTCGGTCTCCCTATCCCATTCCAGTTTTCGGTAACGGGGATACGCGCTAAGGCAGTCTCCACCTTGTTCCAGGAACTTCAAGCACCAGTCCCAGTCGTCACGGCCGAGGTCTGCATAGGCAGCACTGCTTCGCACGGCGTCGTAGCTGGTTTCGGGTTCCAGGCCAGGGCCGCAGGCCAGGCTGGTGAGGTGCTGCAGCAGCACATCTAGAGGCGCCATCGGAGGCTTGCGCTGCTCTACCAGTCCTTCGCCAAGGCCACGGCGAACGGCGCTCAGTTCCAGCAGCTCCAGTGCGTTGGTTGGCATGAATAGCACCTGGGACGTACCCCCTGGCAGGTGAGCCGAGCGTCCGGCTCGCTGCAGCAATCGCGCCAGGTTCTTGGGGCTGCCGATCTGCACCACCTGCTCCACCGGTTGGAAATCGACGCCGAGATCGAGAGAGCTGGTGCAGACCACCCAGCGGATCGACCCGGCCTTCACGGCCGCTTCAATCGCTTCTCGTTCACTGCGGTCGATGGCGCTGTGGTGCAAGGCCAGGGCGTCGTCCATTTCCGGGCAGGCGAAGCGGAGGCACTGGTGCCATCGCTCCGACTGGTTCCGGGTGTTGGTGAACAGCAGGGTGCTGACCCCGGGGTTCAGGCGGGCCACGAGTTCTTCGTACATGCGCAGGCCGAGATGTCCCGCCCAGGGGAAGCCATCGATGCTGTCGGGAAGAATGCTGTGAATCTCCGTGACCCGATCCGGGGCTCCACCGACGATCAGCGGTTTGCCCTCCGTTCCGAGGGCATGGCGGCCGGCTTGTTCAAGGTTGCCGATCGTGGCGCTGATCGCCCAGGTTTGAAGACTGGGCCTGTGCTGTCGTAGCCAGCTCAGGCAGAGCTCGGTCTGACTGCCTCGCTTGCTGCCCATGAGCTCATGCCATTCATCGAGCACCACCGTGTCGAGCGCGGCAAACAAGTCCTCCGCTTTTGGGTTGCTGAGAAGCAGCGTCAGCGATTCCGGTGTGGTCACCAGAATCTCGGGAGGCGACTTGAGCTGGCGTGAGCGCTCGCTGCTGCTGCTGTCGCCGTTGCGCGTTCCAACCCGGATGGGCCATTTCATCGCTTCGATCGGTTCCCGTATCGCCAGTGCCAGATCACGACTCAGCGCACGCAACGGCGTGATGTACAGCAGCTGGATTCCCTTCTGCGCAGGCTGCTGCTGCAGCATCCGAGCGATCGGTCCCATCACGGCAGCGAAGGTCTTGCCCGATCCAGTGGGCACCTGAATCAATCCGCTGCGACCCTCGAGATAGGCCTCCCAGGTCTGGATTTGAAAGGGGAGTGGCTCCCAACCCTGGATTTCAAACCAGTCGTGGATGGGTTGGAGGCTTGGCACAGGGTTGAGATTGGACCGTTGTGAAGTTGGTGAAATCCTGACCTCTTGAAACATTCGGCGTGAAGTTTTTCCGCTTCATGTGCGGAATTGTGAGGTTTTGTCAGCATCCAAGGCAGAGCCTTGTTGTTGTCCCATGGCGAACCCTTCGGCACCCGTTTCTGGAGATCTCACCAAGAGTCTTTTCGATTCTCCGGTGGATTTCCGTTCGGAGGCGATTTATTTCCTGATTGTGGATCGCTTCAATGATGGTCATGATGCACTCGGAGATGAGGAAGGTTCGGAACAGCTGGATCAGAAGGGGCTTTTTGATGAAACCCGTCAGGATTGGGGCAAATACTGGGGTGGAAATCTTCAGGGAGTTATCAATAAAATCGATTATTTGAAGAGTCTGGGTGTGACTGCCCTGTGGCTTTCCCCGCTGTTTGAGCAGGTCAGCGATTTGCAATTCAGCCGTGCTCCGATGCACGGTTATTGGACCCGCGATTTCAAGCGAATCAACCCTCGTTTTTTAAAGGTTGGTGAGTCCAACAGCATTGATCAATCCCCCACCCTCAAGTTATTGGTCGAGACATGCCATTCGGCGGGAATCAAGGTGGTTCTCGATATTGTTTGCAACCATAGTTCTCCTGAAATCAATGGCTGCAAGGGGGTCGTTCTTGACGATGGCAGGCCACTCGCAGATTTTAATGATGATGGAAAAGACTTCTATTATCACGAGGGGGAAATCACCGACTGGGAAGACGAATTCCAATTGATTCATCAGGAGATGATGGGATTGGCCACGTTTAATGAGAAAAATATTAATTATCGTAATTACATCAAGGCTGCGATTCAGATGTGGCTTGATGCGGGTATTGATGCCTTGCGCGTCGATACGCTCAAACACATGCCGATCTGGTTCTGGCAGGAATTCACCACGGCAATGAAGGCGCATAAGCCGGGTTTATTCATGTTTGGTGAATACGGATTCAGCAAGCCTTGGGAACAGCGTTCCGTTGAATATGCCAACAACATCGGCATGTCGATCCTCGACTTCGGTTTATGCGATGGCATTCGTTTCTGTTTTTCGGGGCAGGAGCCTGGTGGTTTTCATCAGGTGGAACGAATTCTTGGTCACGACTGCGTTTATCACCGTGCCAATGAGCTGGTGACCTTCATTGACAACCACGACATGCCACGGTTTTTGTCGATTGTGCCGGACTCACGCAAGCTGGACCTGGCGCTGGTGTTGTTGTCGACCCTGCGTGGTGTTCCCTGCCTGTTCTATGGAACAGAGCAGTACCTAAACGACAGCACAAATGGCGGCCAAGATCCCTATAACCGGCCGATGATGGACTCGTGGGACACCAACAGTCATCCCTTTGTTTTGGTGCAGAAGCTGTTGAATCTGCGCCAAAACAATCAGGCGCTTGCTCTTGGTTCACATCACACGGCTTGGGTCAACGAAGACTTTTATCTCTACACGAGAAATTTCCGTGATTCAGCTGTGATGGTTATGGTGAATAAGAGTGATCATGACCATATTGTTGATGCTGAGAATATTCGGATGCCGGATGGCACCTATCAATGTCTGATCACTGGATATCCCGTAACGATTGAAAGGGGACGTCTGTTCGGATATACGGTGCATGGCAATACAGCCATGGTGATCAGTTCTGAAGGCAGTCCTGTAAAGGCTCCTCTCGTTGTTGTGTTTCAGATCAATGGTTTTTTCACGCAGCCAGGTCAGTCACTCGCCATCACCGGTGATTGCGACGAGCTGGGACATTGGGACCACGCAAAGGCTTACAGAATGGAATATGTCAACAACAACACCTGGGTTGCCACCATTGGTTTTCAATGTGATCAAGCATCTCTGCTTAACTACAAGTTCGTTGTTCTTCAGGCCAACGGTGATCCAATAGTTGAATATCTGATTAACCGCCGAACGTTGCTTCCCCAGAGCGGTCGCATTGCCATTGATTGCTTCTGGAACAGCAACAACTGACGGAATTGAGTGATCGAATCGTCATCGTTCCGCCATCAGTTGTCTGGCGGCAGGCAGTCGATCCGCTTCCGCGGCCGGTTTGTCGCGTCGCCAGCGAAGAATGCGCGGGAAGCGAACGGCGATCCCCGATTTATGCCGTTTGGAGGGGTGAATGCCTTCGAAGCCGATTTCAAACACCAGTTCGGTTTTGACTGCGCGAGCCGGACCGAATCGCTGAAGGGTGTTTCGCCTGATCCAACGGTCGAGCTCAAGGATCTCGGTGTCATTCAGGCCGGAATACGCCTTGGCAAAGCTCACCAACTTGGGTTCCTTTTCATCGGTCCAGAGGCCAAAGGTGTAGTCGGTGAAAAGGTTGGCGCGCCGTCCGCTGCCCGCTTGGGCATAAAGCAACACGGCATCGAGGCTCATCGGGTCGAGTTTGTATTTCCACCAATGCCCGCGTTTGCGGCCACTCAGGTAGGGCGAAGACCTGTTCTTCAGCATCAGGCCCTCCGCTCGCTGGTCCCGGGCTCGGTTGCGTTCTTGATCCAACTCTGACCAACCGCTCAGTGCCCAGTGATCGCTTTGCTGCAGCCGCCACCCCTCTGGGTGTTCGATGCCAGCAAGCAACGCGTTCAACATTTTTTGGCGCTCTTCGAGCGGTCGATCTCGGAGATCCTCTCCGCCGCACTCCAGCAGGTCGTAGGCGATGAATCGCATCGGGCATTCCCGCCGCAGTGTGGCCCCGACCGTTTTGCGACCGAGCCGCCGCTGCAGTTGGTCGAATCCCAGTGGCGTCGTGTCGCCCTTGCCCCAGCAGATCACCTCTCCGTCAAGCACGGAGCCGTTCGGTAGCGCAGATCCAACCTCCACAAGTTCCGGGAAGCTGTCGTTTACCAGCTCCTCCCCTCGGCTCCATAGATAGATCCCACTGCCGCGATGGATCAGCTGGCCGCGGATTCCATCCCATTTCCACTCCACTTGCCAATTACCAGGGGAGGTTTCCCGTAGCCGGTCCGGATCCAGTGGACTGGCCAGAAAAAAGGGATAGGGGATGCTGCTGGAGCGGCGTTCCTCCGCATCCTCGGGAGCTGTGAGCAGTTGAAATCGCTCTGCTGATGGTTCGAATCCACCCATCAGTCTCTGCACCACAAGGTTTTCGTCCAAGCCAAAGGCCTGGGCCACGGCCCGGCTGATCAGCCCCGTGGAGACCCCAACTCGAAATCCTCCGGTCAGCAGTTTGTTGACAATGAAGTGCTGTTCGATCGGCACCGCCTGCCAGAGGGCGATCACTGCATCGCTCTGCTCCTCATCCGCTAGGCCGCTGATCGCAGGCAGCAAGGTCTCCATCCACCAGTGCAGGCGGTGGCCGGAAGAGATCTGGGGCAGGGTTGCCTCCACCGGTGCGAGGTTCTGCATCACCGCAGGCCAGAGCAGGGTGATCGTCTCGGCGGAATCGCCCACCTGTCCGTGGCAGTCATCAATCAACCAGTCGGCCAGTCCACCGCGATCGCGAAGAATGTCCCGCAGCCGCCGTCCGGTGATCAGCCGTCGCCGCCGCTTCCCCAGCAGCAGGGTCAGTGCCCATGCAGCATCTTCCGGAGCTGCCTCACGGAAATGGTCCACCAGTGCAGCAACCTTGGCGCGAGTACCGGTGACGCGATCCAGTTGATCGAACAGGGCCTGGAAGGCCTCCATGACGCTGGAGGAACAGGCGTCATCCTGGCCAGCAGTGTGCCTCTTTGGCGTGGTCGCTTTTCTGTTCTCCAAGCTGCTGCCCCTGCTGGTGCTTCCAATGGGGCTGGCACTGCTGTTGCTTCTGCTGGGTTTGATCCGCCGGCGCAGCTGGCCGGTGGGCATCGCCTTTTTGCTGCTTTGGTTGTTCAGCACAGGGCTGGTGTCACAGATGCTCTGGCGCGTTGTGGAGCGTCCCTGGCAGCGTCGACCGGCCGGTGATGCGCCCCAGGCCGACGCCATCGTTGTGCTGAGTGGTGGCCGCCATGCAGCGCCCGGCGCTTCCCGGATCAGTGAGTGGCATGACCCGGATCGTTTTCTCGCTGGGATCGATCTGTACCGAACCGGACGCGCTCCACGCCTGCTGTTCACGGGAGGGCAGAACCCGTTCCAGGCCGGTCTGGCCCCTGAAGGGGAGCTGTATCGGCGCGAGGCAGTGGCCCTTGGAGTGCCTGTGGGTGCACTGTCATCAACCCCACCGGTGCGCAACACCGCCGAAGAAGCCACTGCAATTCGAGCGCTGCTGCCCGATGCTTCCCCGCGTGTGCTGCTGGTGACCAGCGCTTTTCACATGCGCCGTGCCCAGCGTCTGTTCGAGCGGCAGGGCATGGAGGTGCTGCCGTTTCCGGTGGATTTCAAGGCAAGAGCAGCCTGGGGAGGTGCCATCGCGCGCGATCCGCTTATGTGGATGCCATCGGCTGGTGGCCTCTACAGCAGTTCGGCGGCCCTGCGGGAACTGATGGGCAGAGTTGTCTACCGCAGCTGGTGACTGCTGCGCAGAAACCAAAATTTGTGTGGGTTTGTCAGAGCATCAACCCCGGCAAGAGCCGCTTCGAGATGCTCGATGCCGTCGTTGAAACCTCTTTTCGCATGGGTCTGCTCTGGGAGAACCTTTCGTCTCAACTCGACAGCATCCGCTCCACAGCAAACGTTGCCGAGCACGCGATCATCCCTGCGGGCGGAGATGCGCCTGATGCTTCATCCAAGCGTCGTCGCCGTTTGGAGCAGGCCCTGTTGGCCATCAAGGACAGTGGCAACACCACGATGATCGAATCACTAACCGCTGCGATCGAGGGTCGCGAGCCCAATCTGAAGCTGCCGGATCTCCCCAAGGGAATCGGCAAGTTCTGATTCATTCGGCCTCAGTCCGACTCCCCTTCGAACAAAGTCTCCAGGGGCTCTGCATCAATGCCCTCCGACTCCTGGAGATAGCGCGCCAGCACTTCACTCTGGCCGTGGGTGACATACACCTTTTTTGCCCCTGATTCACGAACCGTGCGCACCAGTCCTGCCCAGTCGGCATGGTCACTCAGCACGAAACCCCGTTCGTAACCCCTGCGGCGCCGGGCACCACGCACCGCCATCCAGCCTGAGGCGAAGCCGGTCTGCGGCGTTTTGAACCGTCTCATCCAGCTGGAGCGGTGAGCCGAGGGTGGGGCGAGCACCAGCCGTCCCGCCAATTTGTCCTTGCGTGGAAGATCGCTCACCGGACGGCTGGGGGTCATCGGCACCCCGGCGTCTCTGTAGTGGCGTGTCACGGTTTCCACAGCTCCGTGCAGCAGCACCTCCTCCTCCACGCCGATCGCCCGCAGTTCCGCCAGCAGGCGTTGTGCTTTGCCGAAGGCATAACAGAACAGCAGCGATGGACGGTTTCGGTCCCCCTGCCACCAGTCGCGGATCTCGCGGGCCACAGAGGCCCCCGATTGCCAGCGATAAATCGGCAGTCCGAAGGTCGCTTCGGTGATCAGAACGTCGCAGCGCACCGGTTCGAACGGATCACAACTGGGGTCGTTGTCGCGTTTGTAATCGCCGCTGACGACCCAGACCTCATTTTCGGCTTCCAGGCGGATCTGGGCTGATCCGAGCACATGACCTGCGCTGTGGAAGGACACCTTGCACTGGC